>JAYEHB010000309.1:0-7263 GCA_034659375.1 Thermodesulfobacteriota bacterium | reverse complement strand
ATATCCATATCCTGATATAACCGGCACGGCCGGAGCGTGGTAAGTGCATCGGCCACAATACCCTAAAGGGCAGAAACCAAAGAATGAAAGTCAATTGTTTTAAATAGTTACAAAGACTTTCATATAAAACAATTGTAAGCGTTCACAGGGCACTGCACCTTACGTAGTCGGGCACTTGAAGTACATGAGTACATCTGCATGCCCGGGCCTTGCATATGCAGCACCTAAGTAAACGCTTACAAGTTACTAATTTTAATATGGATCAGAAACTAAATCTTTTTGGAGAAATAATGAAAAAAATATTGTATTTTACTTTAATTCTGCTGGTTATATGTTTGGGGGGATGCTCAAACAGTGAAGATGCTGCTCTGGAGAAAAAACAGCAGAAACCTGTTTTAAAAAAGGCTGTTAACCATGATCTTCCCATGGCTGAACTGCCCACGGGAATTAAATGGCTTACAAATGATACAGACCCTGTTTTTGCATCAAAAGATGCTGAAAAAGGAGGGACTCTTCATTCAGCTGTTTTAAGTTTTCCCATGACATTCAGGACCGTGGGGCCGGATTCCAATGGAAGTTTCAGAAGTGCTATTCTTGACAACCAGCTCGCTCTTATCAATATCCATCCAGATACAGGAAATATTATTCCTGAGCTTGCCACCCACTGGGCCTTTGATGATGATAAAAAGACCATGTATTTTAAATTAAACAAAAACGCTGTCTGGTCAGACGGGGTTCCTCTTACAGCATGGGATTTTGCATATACTTTGCGTTTCATGCGCTCCCCGGTTATCCTTGCACCCTGGTATAATGATTATTATACAAAAGAGATAGAAAAGGTGATTGTTTATGATGATCATACCCTTGCTGTAAAAAGCACAAAAATACAGCCTGATCTTTATCTGAGGGTTGGCATAACTCCAACACCTGAACATTTTTATTATGATCTTGTAACGGATAAAAATAGTGGTAATAATAATAGTGGTAATAATAATGATAATGATAATGATAATAATGATTTTGTTCAGAAATATAACTGGAAAATAGTTCCCAATACAGGTGCTTATCAGATTTCTGATTATAAAAAGGGAAAATATGTAAAATTTAAAAGAAAAAAAGATTGGTGGGCAGAGGATTTAAGATTTTTTAAAAACAGGTTTAATGTAGATAGAGTTATCTTTTCAGTTGTCAGGGATTTTAATATGCTATGGGAGTATTTTAAAAAGGGTAAGATTGATATTTTTTCCCTTACAATGCCCAAATACTGGTATAACAGATCTGATACAGAAGTGTTTAACAAGGGTTATGTAAACAAAATATGGTTTTTTAATGACACCCAGAGATCAGCCTCTGGAATGTGGCTGAATCAGGATAAAGAGATTTTTTCAGATAAAAGGGTAAGATACGCCTTTGCTCATGGAATGAATATAGAAAAAGTGATCAAAAAAGTTTTAAGAGACGATTATTTCAGACTTGATCAGGCATATACAGGGTATGGCGATTATACCAATCCTGATATTAACCCCAGAAAATTCAGTATAGATCAGGTTGATAAGCTTATGAAAGAGGCTGGATGGCAAAGGGGAACCGATGGTATCTGGCAAAAGAACAAAATGCGTTTTTCCGTTGAAGTGACCTATGGTTTTGAAGAGCACACTCCAAGGCTTGTTGTATTAAAAGAGGAAGCGAGAAAAGCCGGGATTGAGCTTAAACTTCAGAAACTTGACAGTACAGCCGCATTTAAAAAAATACTTGAAAAAAAACACGATGTTGCATGGATGGGGTGGAGTACAAATCTGCGCCCTTCATACTGGCAGTCCTGGCATTCTGATAATGCCCATAAAACACAGACAAACAATATAACAAATACAGATAACCCTGTTCTTGATTCTCTTATTGATCAGTACAGGGCAAGTCTTGATGAAAATATGAGAAAAGAGCTTTCATTAAAAATTCAGAGAGATATTCATGATACAGGAGCGTTTGTGCCAACGTTTATGGTTCCCTATGTAAGAGAGGGGTTCTGGAGGTGGTTTGTGCTGCCAAAGTCCCATGGCACAAAAAAATCCACTGCTCTGTTTGATCCCTTTGGCACCATGACAGGCGGTCTTTTCTGGTTTGATGAGAAAATATACAATAGCACAAAAGAGGCCATGGATAGTGGCAGATCATTTACACCTCTTACCATAATTGATGATTTTTTCAGGCCGGGAGTCTCAAATTGAATAAAAATGTGATTTTAAAGGTTGAGAATCTTGTTACTGCTTTTAATACCGAGGCTGGCAGGGTCCGGGCCGTGGATGGAGTAAGTTTTGTACTGGAAAAAGGAACTACCCTTGGTATTGTCGGTGAATCCGGCTGCGGCAAAAGTGTAACTGCCCTCTCTGTCATGGGGCTTCTTCCAAAGCCGTCAGGGATAATTGAATCAGGTGTTGTTGAGTTTAACAAGGAGAATCTTTTATCTTTTTCACCGGAAAAGCTCTGTTCCATAAGGGGGAAAAAGATCTCCATGATTTTTCAGGAACCCATGACAGCTCTGAATCCTGTGCATAAAATAGGAAAACAGATAAAAGAGATGTATGGGATTCATTTTCCAAAAATGCCAGGTAAAGAGATGCAGCAATCATCCATAGAGATGCTTGAAAAAGTGGGAATTGCAGATCCTGAAAAAGTTATCAATAATTATCCCCATCAGCTGTCGGGCGGAATGCGCCAGCGTGTTATGATTGCCATGGCCCTTGCTGCAGAGCCTGATATTCTTATTGCAGACGAACCAACCACAGCTCTTGATGTTACAGTCCAGGCTCAGATTCTTGATCTGATAAAAGATCTTCAAAAAGAGTTTTCCATGGCAGTTGTACTTATTACCCATGATCTTGGCGTTATTGCAGAAAATTGTGATCAGGCAGTTGTAATGTATGCAGGAAAAGTCGTTGAAAGAGCTGATGTAAAAGATCTTTTTAATAATCCTTTACACCCCTATACAAAAGGTCTTTTAAAATCTATTCCATCCCTTGCAGGAAAAGCAAAAACCATACTTCCCACAATAAAGGGAATGGTTCCGTCCCTTACCAATATGCCCAAAGGGTGCAGGTTTTGTACAAGATGCAGTAGTGCCGGGAAGATCTGTAAAAAACAAGCTCCCATGGAGAAAATTGTTGGAGACCGGCATTATGCAGCTTGTCACTTTTTAACGGATCTGCCGAAAGAGGGCAGGAAAAAAAGAGCAGAAGAGATAGTTCAAGGTGCAGAATTAAAGGCAGAGGAACCGGAAGCCAGGGTGCAGGAGTCAGAAGCCAGGGCAGAGAAGTTAAAATTTAATGCTCAGGAATCAGAATTTAGAGTAAGAGAGTCAGAATCAGGGGTAGAGGCATGGGAGTCCAGAGTGGACGAGTCAGAGCTCCAGGTGCAGTACCCGGACAAGGGCATACAACGTGGAGATTCAGATATTATCCTTGATGTGAAAAATTTGAAGAAATATTTTCCGGTTCATGGAGGTTTTTTTTTAAGGCAGCAGGGATGGATATATGCTGTGGATGATGTCTCCTTGAATGTTAAAAAAGGAGAAACACTTGGACTTGTGGGGGAATCAGGATGCGGAAAGACAACCCTTGGCAGATGTATTCTCGGGCTTTACAATCTTACTGCCGGAGATGTTGTTTTTCAGGGGAATAATACAAACAGGTTAAAAGGTAGAGAATTAAAGGCACTGCGTTTAAAAATGCAGATGATTTTTCAGGATCCCTTTGAATCTCTCAATTTCAGGCATACCATCAGGGAAATTCTGGAAGAAAAGTATATTATTCATAACAGAAAAAAGAGAGACATCTCTATAAAAATTTCAGCAACTCTTGAAAAGGTGGGGCTTTCAAAAAATGTTTTAACAAAGTTTCCCCATGAGTTCAGCGGAGGTCAGCGTCAGCGCTTAGGTATTGCAAGGGCTGTAACTCTTAATCCTGACATGATAATATGTGATGAACCTGTTTCTGCCTTAGATGTTTCCATTCAGTCCCAGATATTAAATCTTCTGCATCAGCTGCAAAAGGAGATGGGTTTGACCTATCTGTTCATATCCCATGATCTTGCCGTGGTAAGGCATGTTTCTGACCGTATTGCAGTGATGTATCTTGGGAGGATTGTTGAGATCGCAGATGGGGATACCCTTTATAATAATCCCTCCCATCCCTATACCAGGGCACTTTTATCTGCTGTTCCTGTTTGGGATACAGGATTAGTTAAAAAAAGGATCATTCTGCATGGAGAGGTTCCGTCCCCTGAAAATCCACCAAAAGGGTGCAGATTCCATACAAGATGTCAAAATGCAAGAGAACTTTGTAAACATGAGGAACCCATGCTGAAACTTGTTGATCAATCAGGCAGACAACATTATGCTGCATGTCATTTTCAATGTGTTTGTCCAGACCCCTGGCCTTTTTAATTTGACATGAACATGAAAAGGCTTTTCACCACAGGGTCTAAATAGTGATTTAAGAGTATGGGCAATTTATTGGTTCGCATAAAGAGAAGAAAAAAGACAAACAGATAAGGGAATATTATGGAAAAATATCTGGCCCCGGAGCTGTTTTTCAGTTTTTCAGGTACCAGCAGCGAGATGAGGCTGGCACCTGCAAGGGGAGGAACCGGGATGATATTAAAGACAAACACCATGATATTCATTGCTGCAATAATTGAAAAAACCTGATCTTCCATGCCAAAAAGGGTAAAAGCCCATACAATACTGCCGGCAATACTGGCCAGGAGCAGGTTGGCAAATGCACCTGCAAATTTAACCATGACCCTGTATCTGTCAGGATGTTTGAATCCGTCACTGTTGATTTTTATCTGTTTCGGCCATCCAAATCCGGCAACGGCAAAGCAGATAAGGCCTGGCAGATTAATGTGCAGCAGGGGGTTGAAATGGAAACGGTCAGTTGCATCTTTGGGACTGTCGCCTAATAATGATGCCATGAAAGCCTGACCCTCGGCATTAATCGTGATGGTCACCAGAATGGCAATTAAAAAAATCACTGCTTTGTCAAATTGAAGATTGGAAAAATCGAGAATAAAAGGAACTTGTATCAGAATATTTTCAGGCATGGAAGTCTCTCTCCTGGTATGGATCTTTTAGACTAACCGGCATGGTCAGGGTATTGTTCATGCGTGGGGTCAGGCTTTTGTTATTGCCATTATCTTGACTTCTTTGGTTAATTATTTTCAAGGTTTGATAATCACACAAATAATAAAAGCCTGACCCCGATATGGTATTGACACTGAGCCAAAAATTTTTGTTCAACTTATTTCATATCCGATTCTAAGGGAACTGGAAGAAAATAATCTACTCATATCGTGCAGCCATTTTGTTCGTCTTCAAGGCGTGATCACAGGAGCATAGTGATGAACTATGTGCCTGTGATCACAACGTAGAAGACGGACGAAAGGGCAAGCAGGATGGGTAGATTATTTTTTGGAAGTTCCCTAAACTATCATCCGGTGTATTGAGGCTTTGTGGTTAATTTTGCAAGGATAACGCCGCCAACCAGAAGTGCTCCGGAAATATAGAATGCAAGGGTAAGACTTCCGGTCGCATCCTGAATAACACCACCGACCCTGGCCATGAAGAATCCCAATCCCCAGCCCATGAAGACAAGTCCATAGTTGAAGCCGAGGTTTTTGGCACCAAAAAAATCTGCGGTAAATGATGGCATGAGTGCCAGCCCGCCGCCGTACTGCCAGTATGCAATGCCTACAACGAGAAACAGTAAAAACAGGTTTGATGTGGATATTACATAGGGAAGTGAAAACAGGCAGAGAGCAGAGACTCCACAGTTTAGACAATAGGCATTGAGACGGCCTATTTTGTCTGAATAAAAACCGGTTCCAACACGTCCAGATGCATTGACAAGCCCTCCAAAGGAGACAAGTATCCATGCATTGGCAATAAAAAAAGGCATATCTTTGGCTGTTCTCACCATAAGGCCTTTGGCACTGCTGATTATGAGGAGGCCCGATTGAGTGGTGAGGATAAACATGAACACCAATGCCCAGAACTGCCAGGTTTTCATCATATCCATTGCGTCCCAGTCATGGGTTTTTTCAGTTGCTGCAGTGGTTAAAGTAGTAGATGGCGGGGTATAGCCTTCGGGTGGTGCTTTGAGCATTTGACTGGCAATGATAACCACAACACAGAAAAGAGACCCAAGAGCCACAAAACTTCCGGTAATTCCATAGGCAGAGATAAGCTTTTGACCAAGCCATCCGATGTACAGTGCTGCACCGCCATATCCGCCGACAACCAGACCGGCAATAAGGCCTCGTTTCTCAGGACCAAACCATTTCAGAGCGGCAGGCGTTGGAGCAGCATAACCAATGCCCATGCCAATACCGCCTATTATTCCAAAACCGAGGATGAGCCCTGTATAGCTTTTCATAAGACCGGCAATGATACACCCGATACCCAGCATGACTCCACCTGTTGTGGCACAAAACCTGGGGCTTATTCTGTCCTGAATTCTTCCTCCGGGGATCATCATTAAAGCAAAGAGGACTACGCAAAGCGAGAACGGGGTTGCGGCCTGGGCATTGGTCAGATATGTCCAGCCTTCATTTATACCTGTCATAGCCTCTCCTGCCCTGTCAACGTTGACAAGAGCTGATTTCCAGATGCTCCAGGCATAAAGAATACCAAGGCACAGGTTGATTGCTGTACCGGCAAAGGTTGTTATCCAGGCCTGTTTCGGGACTTTTTCAATTGTTTGTGTGCTCATCTTTATCTCCTTAAATTAAATGGCAGAATTACATGGATGGAATCCCAGATCTATCCAGGTGAAGTGATAAGTGATAAGAAGGAGTAAGAAAAAGTAGTAAGAAGTTGCTTTGTTGATTTTTTTATTACTCTTTCCATGGCAGTCATCAAGATAATTATTAAAAAATGATCAAAAAAATAGATGAAAACCAATCACTATATTTAACACCATAACAGAAAAATTTGAGTAAAAAAGCGAAAATTCTAACTTCTAATCAACTTAAGTAAAAATATCACCTCCTTTTTCAAGTAACAGGGTATCTGGTTGAATATCATCTCTTTTATATGAAAGTCCGTCCAACGTACTGCAATCGCATGACTTTCATTGTTTGTTGTGATGAATATACACATAACTATAACTATTAAATTATAAGGTCATAATTATTAAATTTTAAAAACAGATCATGAAAGATTTAACAATGAATTTAATTTATATCGTATATGCGACTATAGAAAAGGAA
>JAYEHB010000308.1:0-7276 GCA_034659375.1 Thermodesulfobacteriota bacterium | reverse complement strand
CTTTGACTGGAAACCATATGTTCACCTGGAAGATGGGCTTAAAGAAACTATTCAATATTTTGATAAACTTTTATCTGGGGTATCACTATAAATTATGGGGAAAATGCAGTATAATCTGCTGAAATTCTACAAGCTTTTTTTTAATCAGGATGTCTATGGCTTACATCAGAAGGCTCTTGCAGCACAATGGGTTTCAAAAGATGAATTAAATGATATTCAGGTTAGAAAACTAAAGTCATTGCTTGTACATGCGGGCAGAAATGTTCCGTACTACAGGGCTCTTTTTAAAGAGGGATGGATTAATCCTGATGAATGTAATGACTTGACTTTTTTAGAAAAAATACCCTTGTTGACAAAGGATGCTATTCAAACAAACCAGGATGCGCTAATTTCTATAAATTCAAATAGAAAAAAGCTTTTAAAATGCAGAACCGGAGGTTCAACCGGTAAAGGGCTGGTTTTTTATGTGGACGATTTTAAGAGAGCCTCTGTGGTTGCATTCAGGTTAAGAGGGGATTCATGGACAGGAGTTTCACCGTTTTCCAGAAGTGCAATGTTATGGGCAGTTGAAAAAAGCCCTGGTTTTTTTTCTGCACTTTGGAAACAAACCAAGGAGGTGGCTTCCAATCAGCATGTTTATGATTTATGGCAATTATCACAAGAGAATGTAAAGCAATATGTCGATGGTATTAATCGGCTGAAACCTGAACTTATTGTCGGATACAGCACAGGGCTTTATATGTTGTCCATGTTAATGGAAAAGGAGAACCTCAAAATTTTTGGTCAACCAAAAATTATTTCAACAGCTGAAATGCTTACTGACCAAATGGCAGATCAAATAGGCCGTAATATATCTCCTTTGATTTTTAATAGATACGGTTGTCGTGAAGTTGGACCCCTTGCCATGACATGCGAGGCTGGGGGATGGCATATTAACAGTGATAATGTCATATTTGAGGTGACAGACAGTCTTGGCAATCCTTTAAATTACGGGATCAAAGGAGATGTTGTTGTTACCGATTTAAATAATTTTTCAATGCCTTTTATAAGGTATTCCATTGAAGACATGGCTTCACTATCTTCTAAAACATGCAGATGTGGAAGGGGGTTTCCTCTGATATCCGGTATGGATGGGAGATCAGGGGAAATATTGATGGCGGGAAATGGTAAGCTTGTACATATGAGCAGGATTGTTCTTTACATGGAAAAATTTAATTCAATAAGTTTATACCAGATTCATCAGGCAAAAGATAAAAATATTCTTCTTAAACTTAAATTGCGGCAGGGTGTAAAAAACACTGATGTTATTGAGAAATCCATTGTAACCGGCTTAGAAGATATAATGGGGCACGGGATCAGTATTAAAGTAAAATCTAATGAAGCTTTTGTTAAAACAGGGCAGGGCAAGCACAGGTATATTGTTTCGGATTTTAATCTTGTCAGTGGTTTGGTATAACCGGCATACCCTAAAGGGCAGAAACCAAAGTTAAAAAGTCTATCATTGCAGTCGTTTGGATGGACTTTCATATAAAAAAATCGGTATGGCCGGTTATAGAGGGAAAAAGGAAAGTTCATGGATAAGCAAAATTTACGTAAAATGAAAATTGCTGTTATTGGTCTTGACGGTGGAAGTTTTAAAATTATTAAACCCATGATGGAAAAGGGCCTGCTCCCCAATTTGAAAAAAATAATGGAGAATGGTGCAAGCGGGACATTAATGTCAACCGTGCCGCCGTTAAGTCCCCAGGCATGGGCTTCGTTTATGACTGGTAAAAATCCTGGAAAACATGGTATATTTGATTTTACAAATTTTAAACCTGATTCCTATGAAATGACTTTTTCCAATGGCAGCTGTGTTAGATCAAAGACCCTATGGCGTTTGTTAAGTGATTGTGGATTAAGTGTTGGTGTTGTGAATGTTCCCATGACCTATCCTGCAGAAGAGGTTAACGGGTATTTGCTAAGTGGTTTTGAAGCTCCGTCGGTTAACAATAAATTCTCCTGGCCTGAAAATCTTAATGCAGAAATTAAGGCTGCCATTGGAAAGGATTTTGATCTTCATGGTGATTTTTGGACCAAGAATGCTCCTGATATATATTTGAACCAGATTTTAAAAACAATGAACAACCAGGCAGATGCCGTTAAGTATCTTATCAAGCAATATCCCACAGATTTTTTCATGTATGTTTTTGGTTCAACAGACAGGGTTCAGCATTATTTCTGGCAATTTCAGGATACAGATCACCCTGATTACACAAAAGGCTCCCAATTTGAATCAGCCATTGAAAGGGTCTATGTGGAAGCAGACCGGCTGGCAGGAGAGATCCTTGAAATGATACCAGACCCTAAAACAGTATTTGTTGTTTCCGACCATGGTTTTGGACCTTTAAAAAAGATTGTATACCTTGATAAATGGCTTGAGCAGAATGGGTATCTTGTCTGGAAACAGGAAAAAATCAGTAAAAAAAATGTTCTGTTAAAGAATCTCTACATGACCATGAGACTTTATTTGCCACAGAAACTGAAAGATATTCTTAAGGCACTGTATCCTGCTGTCCGTGCAAGTGTTGAGTCAAGTCTTATCCTCGGAGATGTTGACTGGAAAAAAACAAAGGCATTTGCTGTGGGGGTTGAGGCAACTTCGATTTTTATTAATAGAAATGATCGATTTCCCCTGGGAAGTATAAAATATCAAAGCAATGAATACGAGAAACTCATCAGCGAGCTTGTCCAGGGCATAATGAATATCAAAGACCCTGATACAGGAGAGCCGGTTGCAGGCAAAATCTTTAAAACTGCTGAGATCTATAATGGCAGGGAAGTGAAAAATGCACCTGATCTCATTGTGCAGTGGAAAAATCATGAATATGTGTCAAGACGTCATTACAGAGATTTTCATCAGGACGTTGTAAGTAAAGAGCTAAAGTCAGGTGTTATGGGTAAATTGATGTCACTTTCAAATACAGGATGCCATCGGCCTGAAGGGATGTTTATGGCATCTGGACCAGACATAAAGTCAAATTTTAAGTTTGATTCAGCAAACATTATAGATTTTTTTCCTACACTTCTGGATTATCTTGGTATTAAGCAGCCCTCAGGAATAGATGGAAAAAATTTTGATTTGATTTTTAAAGAGGATGGATTAAAGACTTTTTCCGGGAAATATTCATCAGGTGAGGATGATTTAACACAACCGGGTTGTGACAATAATGATATCCGTATCTCTGGATCAGTCAATGAAAAACTGAACAAAGACGAGGAAGATGCTATTTTTCAACGATTGAAAAATCTGGGTTATCTTGAATAACCGGCATACCCTGAAGGGCAGAAACTGGCCGGAGCATGGTCATTTACGTTGTTGTGTAAGTCCTGAAAATTAACTACGGGTTAGGGAGCTGACTTGGAACTAAAATATTTGTGGAATGTTGTTTTAAACAGCAAATTTCTAATCCTCCAGGCAGTTGTAGTTTTTGTAACTGCTGCCGGTTTGATGGCATATTTTCTGCCTGCCACCTATATCAGTACTGGAAAAATTTATATTGATGACAATCAGGATGCCATGAACTCAATTTTAAGTTCAATAGGCCTTGATGACATTTCATCAATGCTGCTCCAGGGTGGTGCCGGTGATACTGAAGATCAAATTCAGCAGATCATTCTAAGACCTTTTGTGGATAAGCTTGCAAAAAGACTGTTTATTATGGACGATAAGTATAATTTTATTGATCCTGATTCCATGCTTGATCCGGGACTTAAAGAAAAAATTAAAGGGTATCCCACCCTTGAAGTATCCAGTGTGTCAGATACATCCATGATTGAAATCACTGCCTCATCAACTATACCGCGTGAGGCAAAGTATATGGTTGATACCATTGCAAAGATTTTTATTGATTATACTTTGGCAAAGGATACGGAACAATACAAAGCAGCGGGTAGTTTTTTGAAAACCCAACTAAGAGACGCTGAAAAACAATACAATGCTTCCCTTGAAGATCTGCGAAGGTTTCAGGAACAACATGGTGCAATGGATTTGGCAAAGGAGATTGAGGTTGCAATTGAACATCTCGCTGATTTGATAACCCAGATGGAGGAAAACAAACTTGAAACAGCAGAAACAGATGCTGCACTGAAAATACTGGAAAACAAGCTTGCAACTGAAGAAAAATTCATAGTCTTTTCTGAAACCATTTCTCAAAATGAAATGGTGAGTACCCTTAAAAACAGAATTATTGACCTGAGCCTTGACTATGAATCACAAAAAATTGAGTTGACTGAGCAGCATCCTGTTGTTCGTTCTTTGAAAAATCAGATAAAAGAGGCTGAAAAGCAATTCAGCTCTCTTGTGAAAAGAGAGCTGCAAAGCCAGGTGAGTTCCCAAAATCCATTGTATCAAATGGTGGAAGAGCTATATGCGAAAAATTTGGTTAAAAAGAGTGAAATTGACATTAGAAATGAGTTGATTCCCGAGCTTATCAAAACATATGAAAAAAAGTTCAAAGAATTTCCTGAAAAAATAGAGCAATACAGCATATTAAAACTTGCTTTAACTGTTAGTGAAGAACTTTACAATTCTCTTTTGACCTATGAAAAAAGTATTGGTGTTGCCCAAGCCATGTCAATTTCAAGAATAGAGCTGGTGGAACCGGGTTCTATTCAGGCTCTTGATTCTCCTGAAACTCCCAAAAAAAAACTTATATTCGTGATTGCTATATTTTCAGGGCTTATGGCAGGAGTCGGCCTTGCATTTTTGTTTGATTATTTTAATGATTCCATTGACTCTTTAAGTGATGTGGAAGGGCTGGAAAAGCTTAACTTTCTTGGGCATGTTCCGGCGTTAAGGAAAAAGGATTTGACAAAATCGGGAGTATTATCTGAAGAAGCTGTTAATTCTCCTTCCTTTGAAATTTATAGATCAGTACGGAATAATATCCAGTTTGTGCTTGATGACAGACAGCTTAAAAGTTTTTTTATTACATCTGTTATGGAAGGAGAAGGCAAAACAACCACTTTATGCAATCTTGCAATTTTATTTGCCAGATCAGGACTTAAAGTGTTGGCGGTGGATCTTGATCTTCGACGTCCAACGCTTTATCAAAAATTCAGGCTTGATAATTTAAAAGGGGTATCAACCTGCCTTTTAAAAAAGATAAATTACATTGAACTTGTTCAGACAGTTCATTTTAAAGCGTTTAAATTTGATGTCCTCACCTCGGGTCCTGTACCTTCGGAGCCGGATATGCTTATTGAATCGGCTGCCTTAGAGAATCTTTTAAAGGAAGCAAATGAAAATTACGATATGGTTTTAATTGATACTCCACCGATGCTTATGATTTCGGATGCTGTTTTAATTGCTAAAACTGTACCTCAAATGGTATGGGTAATGGATATAAAAAAGGTTGGCCGGGATTCCGCTGCTATGATTTTAGAGCGATTAAAGGAGATCGGGGTAGATATTACAGGGCTTCTTGTCAATAATCAGCAGACCAGAAAAAGTGATTTTTATAACAAATATTATGGGAATTATTATTATAGCAAATGATAGATATTCACACACATATTTTACCGGGCGTTGATGATGGGGCTAAGGATTTTGAGACATCAATATCCATATTGAAACTACTTGAACAAAATGGGGTTAAAACAGTGTGCCTTACGCCCCATATGAATAAAAAAGACGAAGAGGATAATTACCTGAAATTGCAGTCAAGGTACAATGAGCTTTTGAGCCTGACCCAAACGACTCTTGATATGACCATTTTATTAGGTGCTGAAGTGATGTTTTCTCCTGGCATGAAACAATTGTTAGATAACAACAAATGGTGTTTTATTGGTGAAAGCTCCAGGTATTATCTATTGGAATTTCTCAATAATCAGATACCATCCTGTGCAGAAAAAGTTATCTTTGATACAATCATTGATGGATATGTTCCCGTACTTGCACATGTGGAACGATACGACTGGGATTCCAGGGTTACTGCTTTTATGACTTATATGCAAAAAAACGGTGTGTTGTTTCAGATTAATTCCGGCTCTCTTCTTGGCAAATATGGACGGAAAATGAAAAAAAAAGCTGTGAAACTCATTAAAGCAGGGTGGTGTAATGTTTTGGCAAGTGACATTCATAAAAAAGATGATGCCGTAAGGTATAATTTAAAAATCGTTGCTGAATTTGTGACTAAAACATTTGATTCTAAAAAAACACAGGAACTTTTATTTGAAATACCTGAAAAAATAATACAAGCAGGTTAAAACAGAACGAGATGAGAAATATCACTTTAATTTTTATATTTTTTGTAAGCACAATGACTGTATCTCCGGGGTGTGAGGATGAAAACATACTGGCAGAGTTATCAGATAACAATGAGGTCAAGGTGTTTCAGGCTCTTGACCGGTTAAAAGATTCAAGGGATGAACAGCAGGAGTCTATTCCCGCTTTAATTCAAATAATCAATACCACTGAATCAATGGGTTTAAAAAAAAAGGCCATTAAAACTTTTGGTGCAGTAAGTAAAAATGATAACTGCCTTGCTCTAAGATCTTTTTTAAGAGATAAGAACCCTGAAATTGTAAAAATATCCATTATTGCTGTGGCACAGTGCGATTATGCACTCCTTGCTGAAGATATCCGCCCTTTTTTAAGTGATCCGGAGATGAGAAATTATGCAATATGGTGTCTTGGTCAACTGGGAGAGACAGAAGATGTTTCAAGAATTGTTCCATTTTTAAACTCTAATGGTGATACTGGATTTATTGCTTATAAAGCTCTTTTTATGTTTTAAAACAACACTAAACAGGATACACTCAACTTTTTATATGAAAGTCCGTCCAAAGGATTGCAATAATAGACTTTCTAAATTTGGTTTCTGCCCTTTAGGGTATTGTGGCCGATGAGAATGACCATGCTCCGGTCAGTTTCTGCCCTTTAGGGTATGCCGGTTATATTTAAAGACAATTAATTTGGATATACATAATATTTTTTCAAAGTACATTATTTTTTTGCCTGTTTTTATCTTTGAAGCTCTGTTGGGCTTATTGATATGCTTCTATCCCGGACCTGTCGTTCCAGCATTGATAGCAGCATTGTGTGTTGGGTTTGTCTGTTTTTGCCGCCCCTGGACAGGGCTTATACTGATTGTTTTACTACTCCCTCTGGGTAACCTCGATTATTCAATGACTTTTGGGTCCATTACCATAAGGTTGTTTCAGCTTTGTGCAGTACCAACTGGTCTTGGATGGCTGCTGCACATACTTGCCAAAGACAACAGGCAATCCATGT
>JAYEHB010000307.1:0-7286 GCA_034659375.1 Thermodesulfobacteriota bacterium | reverse complement strand
TACATTATTTTTAAACTGTAAGCAAAACAGGTTCTTCATGTAACTCACTGATTTTAATACCAATATTTGCTATTTTAATTGGCTTTTAAACTTATGTAAGCCGTTACAATATTTGCATCTTATCATTTGACATCTTGATTGATAGTCTGGTATAGTCTGCATCAGGAAAAGCAAGTTCCTATATGTAAAACAAAACATCAATAAAAAGGAGAACGCTATGAAATTGTCGGTGAAATGTATGATGACTTTTGTATTGATTTTTTTTGCGGGTGCTGTTTGTATGAAAGCAGGAGATGTCTCTGCGGCACAATTCCCCGCTCCGGAAAAAGCATGTCTACACTGCCATCAGGGGATCCATCCCATCAGGTCCTATGATTCGGATATGATGAAGAGGATCACAAAGACGGGCAGGAAGGCAAATGATCCAAACGGCTGTGTATTTTGCCATGGGGGAGATCCCATGGAAAAAGAGGTCGCCGAAAAAGCCCATTCAGGAGCGCCCTCCCAGGTGAAGCTGGATCTGTTCACCAATCATCCTGGGGCACTTGGGGTTAACGATAAAACCTGCGGCCAGTGTCACCAGAATCATACCTATGCTGTCAGACGTTCCATAATGAATACCGATGCCGGAAAAATTAAGACGATTTTGTGGAGCTGGGGTATAGGCACGGAGAGTTATGATCATAAATACGGTAATTACGATATTGACGATCCAAACGGACCTGAACCTCTCTTTGGAACCAGGGCGTACAAGCAGTACATGAAAAAACTGGCCAACGATTTCCCTGCCCAGTTTCCCGACAAACTGACGCAGATTCCGGAGGTCAATCCCGATACGGTTACAGACAATCCGGGGCAGGCCGCATTTGCCTATCTGCGAAGCTGTAACCGGTGCCATTTAAGCGTAAAGGGCAACAGCAGCAGGGGCTCTTCCCATGGAATGGGGTGTGCTGCCTGTCATGTTTTATATTCAGGGGAAGGACGATACGAAGGCAACGACAAGGCCCTGAAAAAACACTTTAGGGAGAAGGGTGAAAAGCCGGGGTTTATCATGGTCCATGCCATTCAATCGTCACGGAAAACAAAAACACGAGTCAATGGAAAAACCTATTCCGGCATACTGGTGTCAACCTGTACCTCCTGCCACTCTTCCGGACGCCGTACTGCAACTACCTACCAGGGGCTGTTTCCATCCTACCGTGGGGCTCCCTTTACCAAAGAGGGAAAAAAACAGCTTCCATGCTCGGGGAACACTTTCAAGCCCATGCGCCCGGATCACCACCACAAGATTTATGATTCAGACGGAAACTTCAAGGGGGGACTCCTCTGCCAGGATTGCCATACCACAACCGCCATGCATGGCAACGGCAACATCGGTGTAACAACCCTTGCAGATATTGAAGTCGATTGTGCAGACTGCCATGGAACTCCTGACAAATACCCGTGGGAGCTTCCCGCCGGATACGGGGAGGAGTTCGGCAGAGAGCTTCGCCCCGCTCCCAGGGGGGTGTCAGCCAGGCCCATGAAGGCAACCGAGGAGTTTGCCACTCTCTATCCAGCCCGTGACGGCTTTCTGCTCTCTGCAAGGGGCAATCCCATGGGCAATGTGGTTAAGGACGGTGACAAGATTGTGGTACACTCCGCAAGCGGGGTTGATTTTGAGCTGAACCCCTTGAAAAGGATCAAGCAGACAGACAAATGGAAGCATCCGGTAAAGGCAAAAACAAACATGGTCAACATCGAAGCCCACATGAGCAGGCTTGAATGTTATGCCTGTCATTCAACGTGGGCTCCGTCATATTTCGGATACCATTATAAAATGGACTTTTCAGAGAACAGAACTTCCACAGACTGGCTCAAATCAGGCGGGGATATCAAGAGAGACGGTAACACGGCAGAATCCCTGGGACAATCCTACACAACCCCGGGAAGTGCCGTGGGAAGCTATAATTTCTACAGGTGGAAAAATCCGGTACTCGGTATCAATGGTGAGGGGCGTGTCTCTCCGCTGGTGGGCTGCATTCAGACCGTCGGGTCGGTTGTGGATTACAATGGCAAGCTTGTGGTCAGTAATCAGGTTTTCCGCACTGCACCGGGCATGGAAAACAGCTCGGAAGAGGGGCAGAGGGCCATAGAAATGCAGCCCCTCAACCCCCATTCAACCTCCCTTGAATCCCGGGACTGCTTCGATTGTCATGGTGATGAGATGGCAATGGGATACGGGCTTGACGGTGGTATCTACGACGACCAGCCGGACAAGGCAATTTATACTGATACGGTTGATGCCAACGGGCAGCAGCTCAGTCGATATTCAGGGACCCAGATCGAGGCGATTAACGGCTTATCCATGGATCTTGCCCAAATTGTCAATGATAAAGGTGTCCAAATGCAGACGGTGGGTGCCCACTGGGAAATGTCCGGCCCGCTAACAGAGCTGCAAAGAAAGAAGTTGGACATGGAGGGGGCATGTACCGCATGCCACCGGGACCTTCCGTCGGGCACAATCCCTGCCGCAATGCTGAAAAAAATCAGTGAAGTTGCAAATATCTCCTTTGCATCCGCAGAGGAGCATGGTGAACTGCTGGGAGGTAATAACCGCTTGATGGCCCTTATAAAGGTGGCAGCCATGTTTGGCGGAGCAGCAGTCGTCGTGGCGGGGCTCTTTATCTTTATGGTCAGGCGAAGGAAATAAGGCTCATGAGCGGAATTAGTGTCTGACCGAAAACTCAGAACACCACGTTTTTCAGAGGTATGACGGCTAAAATTTGTTTGAAATTTTGGCATCCTTCATAAGTACTTTACACTTTCTGGAGCTACTTCCTATTTAACAGGAATTTTTCCCAAAAGAGTGTAAAGTACTTTTGAGGTGATATGAAGGATGCCACATGGGGATTCATCTTTTCTGCAATAGCCTTATATTTTTCCTTATCATCCGCATCTTTCAGCCCCTTTGCAAAAAATGCAGCAAACATTTCACAGCCACTCATGGCCTTGTCATAGGCTGTGCCGAATCCCAGTCCGGCACAGGCTCCTGGGCAGCCATAGGTTTCGCGATCAAAAACAACTGTCTTTCCTCTGGTCACGGCCTGGGCAAACATCGATAGCCAGGGGCATTTCCCTGATCAGGACGTTTGAGGCCGGCACCCGGACAGGTATGCTCACCATGCGGTGGGGGATGCATCGAATCCAGACCATGCTGATAGAAACATCTTTTCAGCCCGATATCTCCTATATAATAATCACCTCAAAGGATGGAAAAATTCTGGCACACAGCAATGCATCCATGGTTGGAAAATCCTTTGATGTCATGCCTGATATCTCGATTTTAGAGGAGGAGATCTCTTCTGTGGCCCACAGGATACGGCAGCATAACAAGATCCCGGTCTTTGAAATATTTAAACGGTTTACCCCCCTGAGAAGCAAATTCCAGGGCAGGCATGGACGATCTGGACATCCCATGCACGGTATGGGTATGCATGCTAAGTCTTCCAGGGAAAGGTGTCTCTGGCATGGACCTGACCTGGGCAAAACATCCAATGAATCCAGACAACCAATACCTGACCCTGATTTATATAAAAATCGTTCCAACCATTTGAACTCCAATGACTTTTTAAATTCATTATGGCCTGTGCAAAAACCTTGCTCCGGCCATGCCGATTCTCAGGATGGTTCCAATGCCGGCAACCTTGCAAAAAATTTTTCCGGTATGGCTGAATATTATATTTTTGCAGGTTTTTCCATGACACGGGCCAATCTGGCCCAAAAAAGGCTGCTCAGAAAGACAATCGCCAGGGGACTTCTCTTTTTTTTCCTGGGTTGTGCAGGTATGATCAGTCTCTCTGCCTTCCAGGCCTACCGGTCTGCAAAGGCAAATCTTACCAGTGTCAAGGCGTTTTCCGATAATGTGATCCAGAACATGCCGGCAGGACTTGTAACCATTGATACAAATCAAAAAATCACCTCCATGAACCGGACAGCCATGGATATCCTGGGAAAAACTCTTACAAGCCCTATTACAGGAATGATCCGGCTGGTCAGTGAAATGGAGAACCAAAAAGAGACTGTTGCACGGGAGATAACCTTGAACAAAGGTTCCCCTGGAGAACTTCGCCTGGAGATGACTGCATCCCCAATTATGGATAATGAAAAACAAGTGCTGGGTTTTCTGTTTCTGTTCAGGGATATGACCCAGCTCAGACAATTGAAAAAAGAGATTGAAACCACAAGACATCTGGCTGCCGTTGGCAAACTGGCAGCCGGCGTGGCCCACGAGATCAGGAACCCCATTAGCTCCATAAAAGGATTTGCCACCTATTTCATGAAACGGTATGAAGATAATAATGACGACCGAAAAACCGCCCAGATTATGGTACAGGAGGTGGAAAGGATCAACCGGTCCATTACACAGCTGCTGGAGTTTGCCAAACCCATGACCGTGGAAAACAAGAATGTCAGGATTGAGTTCCTGATCTCCCATTCCCTGAAACTTGTGCAGCACGACCTTGACCAAAAATCCATCACCGCCACTGTTAAGCTCAATAGAGACCAAATCTTCTTTAAAACAGATCCAGACAGAATAAACCAGATATTACTCAATTTATATATAAACGCTATACATGCCATGAAACAGGGGGGAGAACTTGTCATCGACGTATCAGATGCCCATGGGGAAAAAGGCCTTGAAATTCGTGTATCAGACAATGGCTGCGGAATTGATAAACAACATCTGGATGATATTTTTGATCCCTATTTTACCACCCGGCCAGACGGTACAGGCTTAGGACTTTCCATTGTCCACAGAATTGTTGAAAACCTTAAAGGCGAGATCCGGGTGGAGAGTGAAAAAGGCCTGGGAACCACCTTTATCATCCGGCTGCCTGGTTCAAAAACAACCAAAACTTAAGTAAGCGTTCATATAACCGCATACCCTAAAGGGCAGAAACTGGCCGGAGCATGGTAATCGCATCGGCCACAATACCCTAAAGGGCAGAAACCAAAAAATGAAAGTTCAATGATTATAGTCGTTGGGACGAACTTTCATATAAAAAAATTGACAGCAAAACAGCCCGTGAACGGTTACAAACTTAAACAGAATGACTTAACTGGAGTCAAAGAGACAAAACCATTGCTGATAAAGGACAATTTAATATGAAAAACAAGATACTGGTGGTGGATGATGATAATGCCCATGCCAGGATGTTGAAAACCCTGATATCAGCCTGGGGGTATGAAATATTCCTGGCTGATGACGGAGATGTGGGCATTGACATGGTCAAAGCCCAAGCATTTGATATGGTCCTCATGGATATGAAAATGGTGAAAATGTCGGGTATGGAAGCACTGCGGCTTATCCTTGAATATAATCCATCCCTGCCGGTGATCATCATGACAGCTTACTCTTCAGTGGATACGGCGGTGAAGGCGCTGAAAATGGGTGCCTATGATTACCTGACCAAACCCCTTGATTTTGACAAGCTCAAACTGACCATTGAACGGGTGATGGAGCGCATCTTTCTGAAAACGGAAAACAGATCCCTTAAGAACCTGTTGAAACATGGCTCTCTCCAGCACAACATCCTGGGGAAAAGTCCGGTCATGGCAGCCCTTTTAGATACCATTCACATGGTGGCACCCACAGATGCCAATGTACTGGTGACAGGGGAATCAGGCACTGGAAAGGAACTTGTCTCCTCGGCCCTGCATTATAACAGTTTTAGAAAAGACCGTTTCTTTGTCCGCATCAACTGTGCAGCTATAACTGAAACTCTTTTGGAATCCGAATTATTCGGCCATGAAAAAGGGGCATTTACCGGGGCAGATAAAAAAAGAAAGGGCAAATTCCTTATGGCTGACCATGGAAGTATCCTTTTGGATGAAATCGGGGAGATGAGCCTTGCCATGCAGGCAAAACTTTTACGGGTGATCCAGGAAAAAGAGATAACCCCTGTGGGCAGTGATAAAAACATCAAGGTGGATGTCAGGGTGATTGCTGCAACTAACCGGGATTTAAAAACCATGTCCAATGAAAAACAATTTCGCCAGGATCTTTATTATCGCCTCAATGTGGTGACCATTGACGTTCCTCCCCTTCGAACACGAACTACGGATATTCCAGAACTTGCCATCCATTTTTTACAGGATTTTTCAAAAAAAAACAGACGGGATATCAAGGGTTTTTCTCCAGATGCCATGGATGCAATGATACGGTATCAATGGCCCGGTAATGTCAGAGAATTGATGAATACCGTGGAAAGGGGGGTGGTACTGGCACGTTCCGACTATATCTGCAAAAAGGATCTATCATTTATCATACAGGAAGAACCTGAACTTCCAGGCATTGGAAGCGGCCTTGAAAATATCAGTCTGTCAAAAATTGAGGAAAAAGCAATTCTATCCACCCTTGAGTCTGCCGGCGGCAATAAAAGCGAAACTGCCAGACGGCTGGGTATCACCCGAAAGACCCTGTTAAAAAAGCTCAAACAATATGGAATGGTCAAATAGATACAATAAATGCCATCCTTCACTGGATATTTGCCATAAGGAATCGTTTACTGTACAACTATGTCCAGACCAATAAGAGTCAAGAGTAGACTTGACCCCTTTATCTTTATCATTGACCCTTTTATCAGCTTCAATGCAAAATTCAGCTTGATTCTCCATAAAATGTATCGTACAATTCGGCTACTCACTTAAGGCGGGATATTTTCAAAGATTTTTATGTGGATAATTAGCTTTAGATCCTCTAAATCTCAGGCTGCCAAGACATTTGATTTTAAAGGCTTGTCCCGCCTTAAGTGGGTAGCCTACAATTCATTTGTACATATAATATAACGGAGAGAAAAAAATGGAAAAAGTCGCTGTAAGTGAGTTTAGGGCTAATTTAGTTGGTTTTCTAAAGAGAGTTGAAAAAGGTGAAATAATAGCATTGACTTCAAGAGGTCATGAAGTCGCAAAAATCATTCCTCCCGATAATAAATCTGAAAATGCCAGGAACTCACTAAAAAAACTGCGAAAGACTGCTATCATTGGTGATCTATTATCACCTATTGAAGATGAGTGGGAGGTGTTAAAGTGATTGTTGTTGATACTCATGTTATAATTTGGGATGCTTTAAAGCCAAAACTGCTTTCTAAAAAGGCTAAAAACGCAATAAATGAGGCAAATGAAAGAGATGGAATTATTTTTTGTGAAATCTCGTTATGGGAAATTGCTATGCTCATCAAAAAAGCAAGAATATCTATTGATACATCATATCAAGATTTTATAAAAATAGTGTTTTTATCTAA
>JAYEHB010000306.1:3344-7293 GCA_034659375.1 Thermodesulfobacteriota bacterium | reverse complement strand
TTTGTTGTGGCCGATGCAATGACCATGCTCCGGCCATGCCGGTTTATATGAAACTCCGTCCAAAAGACTGTAGTGATAAGAGTTTCATTGTTTGTTGTGGCCGATGCGAATACCACGCTCCGGCCGTGCCGGTTATAAAAAAATATCAAAACTTGATAATATTCCCATCAAAAGATATACCATAATTGCAAAATTTAATACTAAATAAGTAGGCATTCTTCATATCAGCATAAAAGTAGTTTACACTTTTTTGGGGAAATCCCCTTTAAATAGGAAATGGTTTCAGAAAGTGTAAGGTACTTATGAAGGATGCCAATAAGTAAATATAAAATAGCATAAGGAACGATATAAAGTTATGGACCTGCTTGTGACAAACGGTATTGTACTCACCATGAATGGAAAAATGGATGTTATTGAACATGGTGCTGTTTCTATTGATAATGGACATATTGTAAAAATTGGTGACAAACACGACTTTTCAGAGCGTGATGCCAGGAAAATTATTGATGCCGGGGGCGGCATAATAATGCCGGGGCTTATTAACACACACACACATGCAGCCATGACCCTGTTCAGGGGATTGGCCGATGATCTGCCGTTAATGGAATGGCTCAATGAACATATCTTTCCCGCTGAATCAATGCTGACCAAAGATAAGGTATATAAAGGTACAATGCTTGCCTGTGCAGAGATGATTCTTTCCGGCACCACATGTTTCTGTGACATGTATCTGTTTGAAAATGAAGTGGCAAAAGCAGCATCAGATTCAGGAATGCGTGCTGTTGTTGGAGAGGTACTCTATGATTTTCCTTCCCCCAACTATGGAAAAATTGAAACCGGATTTGAGTATGTATCAACAATGATGGAACAATGGAAAGATGATCCCCTTGTCACCATTGCTGTGGAGCCCCATTCCACATATATCTGTGCACCAGAGCTTTTAAAAAGAGCTGCCGGACTTGCAAGGGAAAACAACAGTCCCCTTGTGATCCATATTGCTGAAACAGAAAACGAAAAAAAACAGATCATGGAAAAATATGGAACAACTCCTGTGAAATTTCTTGAAGGCCTTGGGGTGCTGGGGCCTGATTTAGTTGCATGCCACTCCATCCATCTTACCCAAGAGGATATCAATCTTTACAAAAAATATGATGTCAAGGTTGCCCACTGCCCGGAAAGTAACATGAAACTTGCTTCAGGTGTGGCACCGGTGCCGGAACTGATAAAACAGGGAATATGTGTGGGCCTTGGGACAGACGGCTGTGCAAGCAACAATGATCTTGATCTTTTCCTTGAGATGGACACAGCTGCAAAACTTCACAAAGTTTTTTCCATGGATCCTGAAGTAATCAGTGCTGAAACTGCATTAAAAATGGCAACAATAAATGGTGCAAAGGCTCTTGGCATGGATGATATCACAGGTTCAATAGAATCCGGCAAACAAGCAGATATAATTGTGGTTGACACTTCAAAGCCCCATCTTGTTCCCATGTACAATCCCTATTCCCATCTTGTTTATGCTGCTTCAGGCAGTGATGTAGCAGCAACTATAATTCAAGGCAAAGTGGTAATGAAGGATAGCAAACTATTTACAATGGATATCAAAAAAGTGATGGATGATGTAAAAGAAATTGCAGAGCTCATCAAAATCAATGATTTAACCAACTGAGATGGAGCAAAAGACAAGCTATTTTGTTCAAGTTATAAAATTTGCGGTCCTTAGTTCAAATCATCATTGCCAGACTTTGGAGGTAGAGGAAATTTGAGTACTGCAATACCTTCTTTGTCAAGCACCTTGTCATCTTCTTTGGTTGTTGTGCCTCTTATATTTTTAGATTCAGATGCACCATAGTGCATTTTAAGAGCCTCTTTTGTAAAATTTGAGCCTACATCCTCAAAGTTTTTTTCTACAAAATCGGATATTTTTGCACCTAACTCAATCATTGCATCATGGCTTGCCCTTGCTCTTAACTCAGGGGTTGACATGGAGGAGGTTTTTACAGCAATGGGTGACAGTTTCTGTGTTACAGAAGCTGTCCCACAGACAGGGCAGGTGATCAGCCCCTGCTCCTGCTGTTTTTCATAACTTTTGCTATCCTCAAACCACCCTTCAAAGGTATGGTCGTTTACACATTCTAAATCAAATACAATCATTTTTCGTGTATCCGGTTGGCTCCTATTGCAATATTAAAGCAGTAATCGCCGATTTTTTCAAAATTGGACAAAAGGGTAATAAAATGAACCCCGGCATCTACTGAGCACGCTTCCTCTCTCAGTCTGTTAACATGATTATGGCGCATATCCTCACGCATCTGGTCAATGAGATCCTCCTGTGCTGCAGCTCTTGTATAAAAGTCCTCTGTCTCTTCGCCAAGCTCATTGATGACAATTGCAAAAAAATTATCCACTTCCTTTGAGATTTTCATTAAATCTTCCCTTGCCATCTCACTTAAGTTTATATCTTTTTCATAAACCCGTTCAATCAATTTTGAAATATTTTCTATTGAATCCCCGACTCTTTCAATATTATTGGTGATCCTCATCATTTCAGAAATCTCATTGGCTTCAGACGCATTTACACCACCCTGAAAAATTGTTGTCAAATATTTGATGATAATTTTCTGCATGGCATCTATATGATTTTCCACAAACTCCCTTTCTGCAAGTTTGTCATCATCCCTGGCAACAAGG
Source organism: Thermodesulfobacteriota bacterium (assembly GCA_034659375.1). Lineage (GTDB taxonomy): Bacteria > Desulfobacterota > Desulfobacteria > Desulfobacterales > Desulfobacteraceae > DATFJZ01. Next base: position 4,602 of record JAYEHB010000306.1, on the reverse strand, counting down.
CAGGTGCTGATTTTTTGAAGATTCATGCGGGTAAATTCCGCCATTTTAGTCACTTCACCTCTCACTTTTGCAAGTGCTCCAATGGAAGAGTCAATAAAAGTTGCCTCAAATTGAGGCAGCCTGTATCTCTCTTTTGATTTTTTCTTACCGGGGGAAAGAAAAATTGCAACCTTAATGAGTGTGGGAAGAAAAGCAAGAAAAAACATGGCATTGAGTACATTAAAAATGGTATGACCGTTGGCAATATAGCGGCTGACATTAACAATCTCTCCATTGACGACCTGGGTCACAGGCTCAAATCCCATCAGTAAAGTAATAAATTCAATCAATTTAAGAAACCATGGAAAAATAAGAACCATCATTGAAACGCCAAGAACATTGAACAGGGTATGTGCCCTGGCTGTCTGGTGGGCACTGGTACTTGTGGAACCTATGATGGCTAACTCTGCTGTTATTGTTGTTCCTATGTTTTCACCTAATACAAGTGCCATGGCTGTGGGAAAAGAGATAAGGCCCTGGGATGCCAGGGTCATTGTAAGCCCCACAGTTGCAGATGAAGATTGAACCATAAAGGTTACAAGGGCTCCCATGCCCACACAGAGCAGAATGCCCGGTATACTGTCAGTGTTGAATTTTGTAAAAAATGCAATAAATTCAGGATCTGTTCTAATGGGGGCAAGGCCGTTTTTCATCACTGTCATGCCGTAAAAAAGCAGACCAAATCCCAGGACAATCTCGCCAATATGCCTGTATTGACGTTTTTTTGGAAAATACTTCATGGGAACGCCAATGGCAATGGCAGGAAGAGCTATTGCTGTGAGTTTAAAGGCTATCATCTGTGCTGTAACTGTTGTGCCGATATTGGCCCCAAGAACAACGCCAACAGCCTGTTGCAGAGTCATTATACCGGCACCCACAAAACCTATGAGCATGACTGTTGTTGCTGATGAAGATTGAATAACAGCAGTAACACCCGCACCTGTAGCACAGCCAATCACTCTGTTGGATGAGATGGCCTCAAGAAGACGTTTAATCTTATTACCTGCTGTCTTTTCCAGTCCCTCGGTCATCATCCTCATACCAAGAATAAACAGTCCAAGCCCGCCAATGGTCTGAATCAAAATATTTATTAGATCCACTTTTTTTCACCTTTTTTATATGAAAGTCCGTCCAACATACTGCAATCGCATGGCTTTCATATTTTGTTGTGGCCGATGAGAATGACCATGCTCCGGCCATGCCGGTTATATGAAAGTCC
>JAYEHB010000306.1:0-3244 GCA_034659375.1 Thermodesulfobacteriota bacterium | reverse complement strand
TTATATGAAAGTCCGTCCAACATACTGCAATCGCATGGCTTTCATATTTTGTTGTGGCCGATGAGAATGACCATGCTCCGGCCATGCCGGTTATATGAAAGTCCTGGCAAACCAGGAGTGGTTGCCTTTCATCAGGGGCAACGGGCAGGCACAGGGGCCTGCCCCTACCATTCGCAGTTGCCGATTGGTTCATGACCGTAGGGGCAACCCCCTGTGGTTGCCTTTCATCATTTGTTGTGTGCAGACTTAGACCACCAAGGCTGCCCATGGCAGTTATATGTTATCCTGTAAGATTTTTCAATCGAGAAATTGATTTTATCCCTATTTTTTTATCAAGACAGGGAAAAAGAGCGTTATTTGTAAAAACAGGATCTTTTTCAAGATCAAAACTTGAACTCTCAACAGCACTCTCCCACATGGCTGTATGGGGTATTGGAGTATAATAGGCAAGAACAGGCTTGATTCCATTTTTTTTAACAGCCATGATTGATGATTCCACATCTGACAGCTGCTGCCCTGGAAGAGCACACAAAAGATATGCCCCTATCTGTTCAGGTACAAATCCGGCATTTCTTAAATTTTTAACAGCATCAGAAAATTCATTTTCTTTGACTTTTACATCATAATGTCTTGATGATGAAAAATCTGCGGTTTCAAGTCCAAGACGGATGGTCTTAAATCCTGCCTTAAACATCAAGTCTGCACTCTGTTTTGTGATCTCCCTGATGTGCAGGGCATTGGGGGTGTGAAAGGCAATATCCATACCTGATTCAATAATTTTTTCAAGCAGAGGCATGGCATATTTTGCAGGATTAATAAGAAATGCATCATCATAAAAAGCAAAGTTATAAAGATTATATCTGGAATGCCAGTACTCAATCTCCTGAAATACAGAGTCAGGCGATCTTCTTTGAAATTTTGGCTGGAGAAATGATGAGGCACAGTAGTCACAGGAAAAAGGACATCCCCTGGAAGTTATAATTGGTGCATAGGAAAGATGTGATACCATATCAAGGGCCGGCCAGGGCAGGGAATCAAGATCTTTGGAATCAAAAGAGGGTGTAAAGGAAAAGTTAGTATAATCCTTTACAAGTTTGTGTAAAACATCTTCACCACTGCCCGTTACAACCAGGTCTGCCATGGAATTTTGTTCAGCATGCTCCCGGCATAAAGATGCGTAAATTCCACCCAATATTAGAGGAATCTCAGGGTAAATCTCTTTTATCACTGAAATTGTCTCTTTCACACCTGGCGCCCAATAGGTCATAAGGGATGTTACCAATATGAGATCTGGTTTTTCTATCCTTTTTAGATCATGCCTGAACCACTCCCTGGCAATGCCGTATCTGGAAAAACGTTTTTTTATATTTTCAAGTCCCCGGGGCAGGCAAATCTCTTCTTTCCGGTAGGGTCCCCGTCCATCGGCAAGAACCTTTATATTTGTGCCGGCTTCAGGATGGAATCTATCAAGACAGTCAATAAAACTAACATTTAATCCATGATGCCTTAAAATTGAGGCAAGGCCCAGAAGTCCCAATGGTTTTGCCCAGAAATCAAAGGCGGCAAAATCATGAATCCATGGATTTACACAGAGTATATGTGGATTAGTTAATTTCAATCAGTCAAAATACTTCATGGATGTTTTTTTCAGCTCTTTGCGGCTGAAGAGAAGGGAATATTCATCCACAGAAACAGCCCTGGATATCTTTTTAGCAATGGCGTAACATGCTTTTTCATCGGATGCATGCACCATTGTATAAATATTGTAAGGCCATCCCTCTACAGGAGCTCTTCGGTAGCAGTGGGTTACTTCATCAAATGATGCCATTTGTTCACCAACTTCCAGAGCTTTTGTTTCATCCACCTGCCATGCAACCATGGCATTGGCTTTGTATCCGGACTTCTGGTGTTTGAGCGTGGCACCAAATCTGCGTATTATTCCATGGGCATTAAGATTTTCTGCAACCTCAAGAAATTTTTCTTCAGAAATGCCGATATCCTCAGCCATATCAAGAAAAGGAGTTTGTGTAACAGGAATATCCCCCTGGAGTGCTGAAATTACTTTTTTTTCAAGTTCAGTAAGCATAAAATCTCTTTTAATTATTTTATCACTACCATGTCAAGGAAAATCTTGAGTTACCCTTTTTCAGGAAAGAGAGAAAGGATATCTTTTTCATAAGCTTGGCACAATCCTCTTTCTGTTATAAAACAAGTTACAAGTTCTGCCGGTGTTACATCAAAGGCATGATTTGCAGCAGGACTCTCTTTTGACGAAACAAGCACACTTGTAAGTTTTCCGTCACAATCAACGCCCTGGACATACCTGATCTCATCAGGGTCTCTTGTTTCAATGGGAATCTCTTTTAACCCGTCTTTAATCTCCCAGTCAAAGGTGCTGGAAGGAAGGGCAACATAAAATGGAATATTATTATGCTTTGCTGCCAGGGCTTTTAAATAGGTTCCTATTTTATTTGCCACATCACCTGTTCTGGTGGTGCGGTCTGTACCCACAATCACCATGTCAACCAGATCATTCTGCATAAGATGCCCTCCGGCATTATCCGTGATAATGGTGTGATCAATTCCGTGTTTGCCAAGTTCCCATGCAGTGAGGCGTGAGCCCTGGTTAAGGGGTCTTGTTTCATCAACCCAGACATGTATATTAATACCTTTATCAAAGGCAGTGTAAAGCGGTGCTGTTGCGGTACCATATTCAATGCACGCAAGCCAGCCTGCATTGCAATGGGTCAGGATATTAACAGTTTTGCCATTTTTTTTCTCACTTATCTTTTCAATAAGAGAAACACCATGTTCTCCGATCATTCTGCAGTTTTCAGCTTCCTGCTCCACAATTACAAGAGCTTCTTTAAGAGCTGCTTTGATCTTGTCATCATAGTTATCATGTTTAAGAACAGCACCAAGTACTCTGTTTACACCCCAGGCAAGGTTAACTGCTGTGGGTCTTGATTTTTTAATTCTTTCACACTCTTTTTGAAGATAATTATTATCACCCTTTTTCTCTTTATCCTGAAAAAGTGAAATATAAACACCAAAGGCTCCGGTGGCTCCGATAAGAGGGGCTCCCCTTACATACATATCTTTTATGGCTCTTATTACATCATCAACAATTACAAGTTCTGTTACAACAAATTCATGGGGAAGAACTCTCTGGTCAATCACCTTTACTGTTCTGGTTTTGGAATCAAACCAGATGGGTCTTATATCCTTTCCATCAACTTTCATA
>JAYEHB010000305.1:0-7313 GCA_034659375.1 Thermodesulfobacteriota bacterium | reverse complement strand
CCTCTTTTAAAAAATGACAGAGCACTCCCTTTTACAACCTGATTGTCATCGGGCCTGTATATCCATAAAGTGCTGCCGTCTGTTATTATCTGGTTTTTTTCAGGTGTATGGTACTCCCATCTCATTTTACCGGGATGACTGAAAAAAGCCTGGCCGGAAGCAGTTTCTGTAATGTCAATTGCCTTAAGGTGTGATGTCTGGTGAAAAGCTGCACAAAAATCATTTCCTGAATATTGTGTTTCAATCTGATTTAAAATATCTGCTTTAGGTTGTAACTCTTCTGCTTTTGCATCCATGGGTAAAAAAGAGAAATAAAAAAAAGAGGCAGCAATAAGGAATATGTTTTTAATTTTTTTTGGTTTCATTTTTTTAACTCCCTTATCTGATCAGATTTTTAATGTTTTTTCTTTTGTCCTGGGAGTAAAGTCTTCTCAGTTTTGGTTTTTCTATTTTTCCTGTGGGATTTCTCGGCACATCACCAAAAATAATTTTTCTTAACCGTTTATATCTTGGGAGTTCTTTTCCAAAATTCATAATATCCATTTTTGTCAGCTTTTTTCCTGGTTTTATGGATATTATGCCTGCAGGGATCTCCCCTAGACGATCATCGGGAATACCCAGGACGGCAATGTCCTGAATTTTTTTGTTTTGCATGAAAAAATGCTCTATTTCAACGGGAAAGATATTTTCCCCTCCACAGATTATAACATCTTTTTTTCTGTCCACAAGCCATATAAATCCTGACATGCCATATCTTGCAATGTCACCTGTATGAAGCCATCCATTTTTTAATGTTTCTTTGGTTGCTTCAGGGTTTTTATAGTACTCTTTCATGACACCAGGGCCCTTTACAATGAGTTCCCCGGTTTCACCTTTTGGCAGGATATTTCCTTTGCCGTCAATAATGCGGCATTCCCAGTCAAAACCTGGAACCCCAATGGCACCAACTTTATGGTGGTTTTCTATTCCAAGGTGAACACATCCAGGTCCTGTGGTTTCAGTAAGTCCATAGTTTGTATCATAGTCATGATTGGGAAAGTACTCTTTCCACTCCTCTATGAGACTGGGGGGAACCGGTTGGGCACCTATATGCATCAGTCTCCACTGGTCGAGCCTGTATTGAGAAAGATCAAGTTTACCATTTTCAATGGCCATGAGGATATCATGGGCCCATGGAACAAGGAGCCATACAATGGTGGCTTTTTCTTCAGACACAGCTTCAAATATCCATTCAGGTTTTACACCTTTAAGTATTACACCTTTTCCACCAACAACAAAACTGCCAAACCAGTGCATCTTTGCTCCGGTATGGTAAAGGGGCGGGATGCAGAGAAAAGTATCATCATGGGTCTGGTTATGGTGACGGTTTTCCACATAGCATGCATGTTCAAGGTTTCTGTGGGTCAAAAGCACTGCTTTGGGAGTCCCTGTGGTTCCCGAGGTGAAATAAAGGGCTGCATCATCTTCAATTTTAATCTCAATCTCAGGTGGTGCATCATCTTTGTGGGAAAGCATAAACTCCTGATATGTAACAGCATAATCAGGGCAGCTCTCCTGTGGACCTGCAAAAATCCAGGTTGTTATAGTTTTTTCAAGAATTGATTTTATTTCAGAGATTCTCTCTATAAACTCTTCTCCAAATATAAACACAGTGGCGCAGGAGACTTCAGTACAAAGCCGTATTTTGTCAGATTCAAATCTGAAATTCAATGGAACTGCAAGGGCTCCAGTGTTAAGAATCCCAAAATATATGGGCAGCCATTCAAGGCAGTTGGTCATGAGCTGAACAACTTTGTCTCCCTTTTTGATTCCGTTTTTTACCAGGGCATTGGCCAGGCGGCTGGAGTCTTGGTAGAAATCATTCCAGGTTATCTCTTTTCGAAGATTTTCTTTTGGACTCCGCTCAATAAGAGCAGTTTCGTTTTTATACCTCCGGCTGTTTCTTGCTAAAATCTCTGTGATTACCATTTATCAATTCCTGAATAAAATCTGTTTTAAATAAAAAAAATCCTGCTGTGTATTATAGAACACAGCAGGACAAAACTTTAAGGCAAGTTTTTTATTTTTTATTTCTTGCTCTCATTCACTTCTTCAAAATCAGCGTCCACGACATCATCATCCTGCTTTGACTGTCCTGCATCTCCCGGAGTCTCTCCTGGATTTTGTCCGCCTTCTTCAGTAGCTGCCTGCTGATACATGGCTTCTGCCAGTTTGTGGGCAACCTGGGTCAATTCGTCACTCTTCTTTGTAATGACATCCTTATCATCACCATCTTTGACCTGTTTTAAAGCTTCCACTGCAGATTCAATGTTTTTCCTGGTCTCATCATCAACTTTGCCGCCATGCTCTTTAAGGGTTTTTTCTGTCTGGTCAAGGAGAGATTCTGCTGTATTTTTTGCATCCACCAGCTCTTTATGTTTTTTGTCTTCATCAGCATGGAGTTCAGCGTCTTTGACCATTTTCTCTATTTCCTCATCGGAAAGTCCGCTGGCAGCAGTTATGCGTATTGACTGCTCTTTGCCGGTTGCCTTGTCCTTGGCAGAAACAGCAACAATTCCATTGGCATCAATGTCAAATGAAACTTCGATCTGGGGAGTACCTCTTGGAGCTGGAGGGATCTCTGAAAGCTCAAATTGACCAAGGGTTTTATTCCCGGTAGCAATCTCACGCTCTCCCTGGAGAACATGAATGGAGACAGCCGGCTGATTATCAGCAGCTGTTGAAAATGTCTGGCTCTTTTTGGTGGGGATGGTTGTGTTCTTTTCAATGAGCTTTGTCATTACACCGCCAAGGGTCTCTATTCCAAGAGAGAGTGGTGTTACATCAAGGAGAAGTACATCATTTACATCACCTCCAAGCACGCCGGCCTGAATTGCAGCACCCATGGCAACAACTTCGTCAGGATTTACACCTTTGTGGGGCTTTTTGCCAAAGATTTTTTCAACTTTTGCCTGGACAGCCGGCATACGTGTCATGCCGCCAACAAGAACAACCTCGTTGATCTCCCCTGCAGAGAGACCTGCATCCTTAAGTGCTGTTATACATGGTTTTTCAAAATTGTCGAGAAGGTCAGCAACAAGAGATTCAAGTTTTGCCCTTGTAAGCTTTACATCAAGATGTTTCGGGCCGCTGGCATCTGCGGTAATAAAGGGAAGATTTACATCTGTTGATACTGAGCTTGACAATTCCATTTTTGCCTTTTCAGCTGCCTCTTTCAGGCGCTGGAGAGCCATTTTGTCATTTTTTATGTCAATGCCCTGATCTTTTTTAAACTCATCAGCAATATACTCAATGATTCTTAAATCAAAGTCTTCACCACCAAGGTGTGTGTCACCATTTGTGGATTTAACTTCAAAAACACCATCACCGATCTCAAGCACAGAAACATCAAATGTTCCACCGCCAAGATCAAATACAGCAATTTTTTCATCCCCTTTTTTATCCAGTCCATAGGCAAGAGCTGCAGCAGTTGGCTCATTAATAATTCTTTTTACCTCAAGACCTGCAATTTTACCTGCATCCTTGGTTGCCTGTCTCTGGGAATCATTAAAATATGCAGGCACAGTGATAACCGCCTCTTTGACCCCTTCTCCAAGATACTCTTCAGCAGTTTTTTTAATGTTTGAAAGAATAAAGGATGAAATTTCAGCAGGACTGTGCTGTTTTCCCCTGAGGTTAATCCTGGTGTCACCATTTGACGCTGCCTCTATTTTAAAGGGAAGTACATTGATATCACCCTGGATCTGATCAGATTTGAATTTTCTCCCTATTAGTCTTTTAACTCCAAAGACTGTGTTTTCAGGGTTTGTAATTGCCTGTCTTTTGGCAGTTTGACCAACAAGCCGATCCCCGCCCTCTGTTATAGCTACAACAGACGGAGTGGTACGCCCACCTTCGGGATTGGTAATGATTTTTGATTCTCCACCTGTTTCCACAACTGCCACACATGAATTTGTTGTGCCAAGATCTATTCCTATTATTTTTGCCATGATTGTATCCTCCTGAAATTTTTTATATATTTAGTTTTCATCTTTTTGGGTTTGATTGTTGCTCTCGTGCTCATCATCGTTTTTTTCTGCAGGTGCCTTTGAAACAATAACCATGGCCGGTCTTATGAGCCTGTCATGGAGAAGATATCCTTTCTGAAGTTCTGTAATTACAGTATTGTCAGGGTGATCATCAGACTCCTGCTGGGTTACAGCCTGATGAAATGCCGGGTCAAAGGGGTTGCCGTAAGCTTGAACTGGTTTTACATTAAAGGTCTCAAAGAGTTTTAGAATCTCTTTCAGTGTCATCTCAACACCTTCAACTACAACGCTCTTATCTGTTTCATCTTTGCTTGAAAGTATGGCTCGTTCAAGATTGTCCACAACAGTTAAAAGGTTTTTTAAGATGGATTCATTGGCAAATCTTCTGAAATCGACTATTTCTTTGGAAGTCCGCTTTTTATAGTTTTCAAATTCCGCAGAAAGCCTGAGAATACGATCTTTGCCTGCGGTAACCTCATCTTCAAGCTCTTTGATTTTTATTTCAGACTTTTTATTGTTTTTTTTAAAGAAACCTTTTTTTGAATTATCTTTTTTTTTTTCAGGCTCTTGTTTTTCAGGCCTGTTTTCTTGAGCATCGTCCTGAATTTTGTTGAAATTATCAGTGCCTGAATCTTCAGATTCGATGGCTTCTACTGTTTTATCCTTGTCAGTCAATCTCTTCTCCTGAATTTGATTTCTCTGTTTTTTTATATGAAAGTCCATCCAAACGACTGCAATGATAGACTTTTTAACTTTGTTGTGGCCGATGCGGTAACCACGCTCCGGCCGTGCCGGTTATATATAACTCAGTCCAAAGGACTATAATTATTGGACTTTCATTTATGAATTATGAATTTTCAATTTGCAAAAAAAATAAGACTGTTTGATGTTATGTCAAGATATAAAAAAAGGTTGGATTGTAAAAAAAAGGCAGGATTGTTAAAAAAAGAGTGACCCGGCTGCCCATGGATTATCAGAATATTGCATAACCGGGATCGATCCACGACACAGATGATATCACTTATCGCTGCTTCCTTCCGGATCTGACGAGGTTCATGACCTTCTGTTACGCGGCGACCGGTCAGAATATCCATACAGAATAATCCAGGACAGCCGGGAATCATGGTTTATACAATACTATGTTTTTTTTTTCAAGAAGAATTTGTCAGTAATTATTATTTATTGTGTTTTTTATTTTTGATGACAGTTCAGATACCTGCCCTTGGCTGGCTGTTTTGTGCAATTTGTGCAGAATTGCTGTAGATGGGCAGCTTGCTTTTTACCACTAAATATTAAAAAAAATCTTGTCGGATGAGGTTTGTTCTGTTAAAAAACAAATAGTACTATATTTTTTCGTAAAAATAAGGAGATCTGTACAGGTTCCTGCTTAAATTTGTACAGGTTCCTGCTTAAATGTGGTGTTGTTTTAATTATAAATTAATTAAAGAAATCTGAAGATTGTGAATTGTAAATCACAAATTAACTGTTTATTACAGGAGAAAGTTATGAGTGAAATTGTCAGGGAAGGAGATGTGACGGTTATTAAACCAGGTATAGATATTGTTGCTTCCATGGCAGAGGATTTCAAAAATGAACTCCTCTCGGCAATAGATGAATATGAAGGCAAAATTGTAATTGATCTTGCGGGGGTTGAGATGGTTGATTCTGTTGGTATAGGCGTGGTAATTGCTGCCCATAACACCTTGAGTCAGGCAGGCAGGACGTTAAAGGTTATTAATGTGGTTAAGGATGTGTTTGGACTTTTCAGTACAATGAGACTTAACAGACGCTTTACTGTTGAATCAGCTTGAATCTGTTGCTTTTGCCTTCTGGTAAGTTACGTTCAAAAAACACGGCATATGTACAATATACCTTAGTTTTTAGAACGTAACTTATCAGGCGACCCAACTTCTAACCTGAAGGTCACACGCAAAATTGGTAATTAATTTTTGAGTGAACCCTTAGAATTATGAATTAATTTTGTTTGGCTTTTAGCAGCTTATAATGGGGTGAATTAAATATGAAGAAATTGTCTGTCTGCATTGTTTTTCTTTTTGCAGCGTTCATTATTCCAGGGTGTGGAAGTGGGGACGATAGTGATTATGAAGGGGTAGGGAAGTTGGTGGCTGATAGAAATAAAGCCAGGTTCTCACATTCTGATACCAACGCCCGTGAAAACCGGGTTGGAAAGCCGGCTATAAAATTAGATTCTGTTTCTAAAGCAAAGAAGCCTAGGGGAAGAGAGATGATTTTTGAAGAAACTGTGAAAATTGTCGTTGTTTCCACAGGTAAAACCATTGCAACTGCAACTGCATATCTTGATAAGAGCGGAAAAATTGTAAATATAAGAATCAAAAGAGATTAAATGGAAAAAATAGTATTTTCAGACACAGAATATTTTTACACAAAATTTCAAGAACTTGTTTACAGCTCTGAGATTCTGGAGATTATTACGGATTTTCAATCCACTGCCCAGATACCTCGCCGTGGAAAAAGACTTTTAAGGATGGCTTGTGGAAAATATGGCAAACGTGGAAAGCACATAGTCGGACCTGTTTTGAATAAAAAATATCAGGTACGCCTGGAACACGATATTTATAATAGGCTGAAGCTGGTGATTTCAAAAGTTTTGTGATGAACTCCGGGGGAGGTTATCGTATCTGTTCAGTCTCTCTTCCTGTTCCCTGGTTTTTGCTTTTAATGTTTTAATGAGTTTTTCATTTTCCTTTATTTGAGTTTTTGCCTCATATATTGCAGATGCATACTCCTCATGGGTCTGGTGATACTCGTCTAATTTTGTTTCTATCCTGTTCTTTTCTTTTTTATATCTATTAATGATAATATTGGCTTTTGTCTGTATCTTTTTTTCAACGGTTTTTGCAATAAAATTGGCCAGGAGCAGATTAATCAGTTCTGCAATAAGTGCCACAAAAACAACATATACCACGCCATCAGTCTGGAGGAAATAGAGTATTGCTACAATTATTGTGGAAGTGAAAAAAACCATTTATTAACTCTTTATGGGCTTGGTTCTATATTCGGCCATTTGAGGGTTTATGAATTATGAATTATGAATTATCAATTATCAATTATCAATTATCAATTATCAATTATCAATTATCAATTATCAATTTTCAATTTTCAATTTTCAATTTTATTGTATTATGTTGATTATGGTTCCTGTCATTTCATCCATTGCCTGAACGGTTTTGACATTGGCTTTTAATCCATGGGAAGTGGGAATCATGGAAGATATCTCCTCGGCAATATCTACATTTGAAAGTT
>JAYEHB010000304.1:0-7323 GCA_034659375.1 Thermodesulfobacteriota bacterium | reverse complement strand
GTATGGAGGGTGCCCTGCCAAGTGTTGTTGCAGGCATGGTAAAAGCACCTGTGATAGCAGTCCCCACAAGTGTTGGATATGGAACAAGTTTTGGCGGAATAACCGCCCTTCTTGGCATGCTCAACTCATGCAGTTCCAATATTGCAGTTGTAAACATTGATAATGGATTTGGAGCAGGTTACATGGCCGCAACAATAAACCAGATGGCTTTAAAATATGATATTTGATAATCATTTTTTTTTCTAAACCCCGATCTGCCGAAAATCGGTTAAAAAAATTGTAAGCGTTCACATGTGGTTCACAGTGATGCATAAAAACTTTTTCCTTGACATTATTGTTCAACCCGTATAATCCCTTTAAAATAATTAAAATTTAAAAAAGGTGTTACAAAAATTAAATGAAAAATATTATTATTATCAATGTCCTGCTATCTCTTATTCTCGTAGATGTGATTATTGTCACTCTACGGAGAAAAGGCTGAATAGGGCATAAAGTATAATAAGAATCAAAAAAGCCGTTATCAGCCCTTAAAAGCTGATAACGGCTTTTTTATTTTGGAGAAAAAATCATGAGAAGTGATATAGCAAAAAAAGGGGTTGCAAGGGCACCCCACAGAAGCCTTATGAAGGCTGTAGGATTTACCGATGAAGAGATAAAAAGACCCCTTGTGGGAATTGCCAACTCTGCCAATGAGCTTATTCCGGGCCACATGCACCTTGACTCCATAGTTAAAGCTGTGAAAGCAGGTGTATCCATGGCAGGTGGAACTCCCATGGAATTCTCCACAATAGGAATCTGTGACGGTATTGCCATGAACCATAAAGGCATGCACTATTCCCTGGCAAGCCGTGAGCTCATTGCAGATTCCATAGAGGTAAGTGCAACAGCCCATCCCTTTGATGCCATTGTAATGGTTCCAAATTGTGACAAAATCGTACCTGGCATGCTCATGGCTGCGGCCCGCCTTAATATTCCCTGCATTGTCATAAGCGGCGGCCCCATGCTTGCCGGAAAAGACCCTGAAAACAGAAACAAAAAAATTGACCTTATCACTGTGTTTGAGGCAGTGGGAGCTGTTCAAACAGGGAAAATATCAGAACAAGAACTTGCAATGATTGAAAATGCTGCCTGCCCCACATGCGGATCATGTGCCGGCATGTTCACAGCAAATTCCATGAACTGCCTGACAGAGGCTATTGGCATGGGACTTCCCGGAAATGGAACCATACCAGGCCCCATGTCTGAAAGAATCCGCCTTGCCAAAAAAGCAGGTATGGCTGTTATGGATCTTTTCAATAAAAACATCACCCCGGACAAAATCATGACTGACCAGGCTTTTAAAAATTCACTGGCTGTTGACATGGCCCTTGGATGTTCAACCAATACTGTCCTTCACCTTAAAGCAATTGCAGATGAAGCAGGTGTTGATATTGATCTTGACCTTATAAACGAAATCAGCAAAAAAACTCCCCACATCTGCTCTTTAAGCCCTGGCGGGAGTAATCATATTGAAGACCTCTATTATGCAGGCGGCATACAGGCTGTCATGAAAGAACTTTATGATGCAGGCATGATAAGAGGAGAATGTCTTACTGTTACCGGTAAAAATGTATCAGAAAATTTAAACAATGTTGAGATAAAAGATAGAGAGGTTATCCGTTCGGTTAAAGATCCATACCATAAAGAGGGAGGACTTGCCATTCTCTTTGGCAATCTTGCTTTGGAAGGCTCTGTTGTAAAACAGTCTGCTGTCAAAGATGAGATGCTGAACCACCAGGGACCTGCAAGGGTTTTTGATTCTGAGGAAGAAGCAACCAAAGCCATCATGGAAAGCAGAATCAATAGAGGAGATGTCATTGTAATAAGGTATGAAGGACCTGCAGGAGGACCTGGTATGAGGGAGATGCTCACACCAACTGCAGCAATTGCAGGCATGAATCTTGACGGGGATGTCGCCCTTATTACAGATGGAAGATTCTCAGGAGGGACTAAAGGAGCATCAATAGGACATATCTCACCTGAAGCCATGGAGGGCGGCTTAATTGCCCTGATAAACGAAAACGACCAGATAAAAATAGATATTCCGGAAAAAAAGATTGAACTTCTTATTTCTGAAGATGAAATCAAAAAAAGAATGGCTCAATGGAAAAAACCAGAACCTAAGATCAAAACAGGATACATGGCAAGATATGCACGCCAGGTATCCTCTGCAGGTAATGGTGCTGTATTTAAATAGCAATAGCTTTATAATGAGGAGATAAGAATGAAACTTTCAGGAGCTAAAATCCTGGTAAAAATGATAAAATCCCAGAACGTGGATACAATATTCGGTTATCCTGGAGGAGCTGTAATAGATATCTATGATGAACTATCCAAAAACCATGATCTGCGCCATATCCTTGTACGCCACGAACAGGGTGCAGTTCATGCTGCTGATGCCTATGCCAGGGCAAAGGGAAGTGTGGGAGTAGCTCTTGTGACCTCGGGCCCCGGGGCTACCAACACAGTTACAGGCATAGCATCTGCATACATGGACTCCATTCCCATTGTGGTGTTTACAGGCCAGGTACCAACCGCACTTATTGGAAATGATGCTTTTCAGGAAGTTGACATTGTTGGAATAACAAGACCATGCACCAAGCACAACTATCTTGTGAAGGATATAGAAAAGCTTGCAAAAACAGTAAAACAGGCATTCTATATTGCACAGTCGGGACGACCGGGTCCTGTTCTTGTTGATCTACCCAAGGACGTTATGGCTGCAAAAATTGATTTTAAAGAGCCTGAAGATATAACGTTAAGGTCATACAAGCCCACCTATGACCCCAACAAAAAGCAGCTCTCAAAAGTTGTTGATCTTATAAAAAAGGCAAAAAAACCTCTGATTTTTGCAGGGGGAGGTGTTATTCTTTCAAAGGCGTCAAAAGAGATTACAGATCTTGCAAACATGGCAGATATTCCAGTAACAGCGTCACTCATGGGTCTTGGTGCCTTTCCAGGCTCATCTCCTCTATGGCTTGGCATGCCCGGAATGCACGGAACATACCGGGCCAACATGTCCATGGGCAATTGTGATCTCATGATTGCTGCAGGTGTCAGATTTGATGACAGAGTAACAGGAAAAATTGAAAAATTTGCTCCATATGCAAGGATTGTTCAAATTGATATTGATCCCACATCCATACGCAAAAATGTTGACGTTGCATGCCCCATTGTTGGTGACTGCAAGCAAACTCTAAAGATTCTTAACTCCATGCTTAAAGATGAAGATCCAAAAGCTGTCAAAGGAGAGAGGGAAGAGTGGATGCAACAGATTGAACAATGGAAAGCCACCTCCCCCCAGAGATATGATCAAAATGATGATATCATAAAACCCCAGTATGTTATTGAACAACTCTATGAATTAACAGAGGGCAAGGCCATAATAACCACAGAAGTTGGACAGAATCAGATGTGGGCAGCCCAGTATTACCATTTTGACAAGCCCAACCATTTTATCACATCAGGGGGACTTGGTGTCATGGGATTCGGACTTCCTGCTGCCCTGGGAGCCAAAGCAGCATGCCCTGAAAAAACAGTTGTGGATATTGCAGGAGATGGAAGCATACAGATGAATATCCAGGAACTTATGACCGCAGTGGAGTCAAAACTTCCTGTAAAGATAGTTATTCTGAACAACAGATATCTTGGAATGGTAAGACAGTGGCAGGAGCTTTTTTATGATAAAAATTACTCCTGCACAAACATGGAGATGGCACCTGATTTTATAAAACTTGCAGAGGCTTACGGTGCAACCGGCATGAAAGCCACAAAGCCCAGTGAAGTAAAAGAAACTTTATCAAAGGGACTTAAAACCAAAGGTACTGTGATCATGGAGTTTATTGTTGAAAGAGAGGAATCAGTATATCCCATGGTTCCTGCAGGAAGAGCCTTAACTGAGATGCTTCTCGTGTAAGTGGAGATTTTAAAATGAATACAGATAAACATTTACTATCAATAGTTGTGGATGATGAACCAGGGGTTCTCTCAAGAATAGCCGGTCTTTTCAGCGGCAGAGGGTACAACATAGAAAGTCTTAGTGTTGCCCCCACTGCCAGGCCTGATTTGTCAAGGATCACCATGGTTACAAGGGGTGATGATCATATAATTGAGCAGATAAAAAAACAGCTTCACAAGCTGATCAATGTACTTACAGTAAGTGACCTCACTGATAAAAAATATGTCATGAGAGAGCTTGCTTTAATAAAAGTTCATGCAAAACCTGAACAGAGAGCTGAAATTCTGAGAATAGTTGATATCTTCAGGTGCAGGGTTGTTGACGTTGGGCATGAACACTATACTATTGAAGTATCAGGTGATGAAGGAAAACTTAAAGCCCTTATGAATCTCTTAAAACCAATGGGAATCATAGAAATTGCAAGAACAGGCTCCATAGCACTTGCAAGGGAAAACAGTAAATAAATTAAAATAGTAATTATAAGGAAAAACAAAAATGGGAAAAATTGATTTTGGCGGAACACTTGAAGATATTGTAACGCGTGATGAATTCACTATTGAAAAGGCAAAAGAAGTACTAAAGGATGAAACCATTGCAGTTCTCGGTTACGGTGTTCAGGCACCGGGTCAGGCTTTAAACATGCAAGATAACGGGTTTAAAGTAATAATCGGCCAGCGTGAAAACAGCCCCTCCTGGGACAAGGCTGTTAAGGATGGATGGGTGGCCAATGAGACACTGTTCCCCATTGAAGAGGCTGCAAAAAAAGGAACAATAATCCAGTATCTTCTCTCCGATGCAGGACAGTCACTAATGTGGGAAAAAATCAAACCATGCCTTAACAAAGGAGATGCTCTCTATTTCTCCCATGGCTTTTCAATTGTTTTCAAGGAACAGACCGGGGTTATTCCACCAGAGGATGTAGATGTTATTCTTGCTGCACCAAAGGGTTCTGGAACAAGTGTAAGAAGAAATTTCCTTGCAGGGTCAGGAATAAACTCAAGTTATGCTGTTTTCCAGGATTTTACAGGCAGGGCAAAAGAGAGAGCCCTTGCCATTGGAATTGCCATTGGATCAGGCTACCTCTTTCCCACAACATTTAAAAAAGAGGTACACAGTGACCTTACAGGGGAACGCGGTGTTCTCATGGGCGCTCTGGCCGGAATAATGGAAGCTCAATACGATGTATTAAGAGCCAATGATCACTCTCCAAGTGAAGCTTTTAATGAAACAGTAGAAGAGCTTACCCAGAGCCTCATAAGACTGGTTGATGAGAATGGAATGGACTGGATGTATGCAAACTGCAGCACAACAGCCCAGCGTGGAGCCCTTGACTGGAAGCCAAGGTTTAAAGCGGCAACTCTTCCTGTTTTTAAGGAGCTGTATGAATCTGTTGTTTCAGGAAAAGAGACAGAACTGACCTTAAAGGCAAACTCAGCTGATGATTACCAGGAAAAACTTGATAAAGAGCTTAAGGAGATCCACGACTCCGAGATGTGGTCAGCCGGCAGAGCTGTGCGCTCTTTAAGACCTTAAGACCTTCAAACCAATAATTAAAACTTGGGAACTTGAAATTTAAAATTGGAAATTTGGCTTTGTATCTTTGCCCCCAATTTTAAATTTCATATCATTCCCAATGCAGGGGTGTGCATTGAAACTATACGACACAACATTGAGGGATGGGATGCAGGGAGAGAACATCTGTTTCTCCCCTGAAGACAAGATAAACATTGCCCTGAGACTTGACGACATTGGAGTTCATTATATTGAAGGCGGATGGCCGGGCTCCAATCCCAATGCTTTACGCTTTTTTGAACTTACAAAGAAACTGAAATTTAAAAATGCTTTACTTGCGTCATTTGGCTCAACAAGAAGACCCAATATCAAAGCTGAAAAGGATGCAAACCTTGCTGCTCTTATTAAAAGTGAGACCCCTGTTGTAACAATTTTTGGAAAATCATGGGATCTTCATGTTAAAAAAGTGATGGACAACACCCTTGATGAAAATCTTGCCATGATCCAGGAGAGCATCAACTTTCTCATGGAGCATAACCGGGAAGTTATATATGATGCAGAACATTTTTATGACGGATACCTTGAAAATCCCGAGTATGCAGTAAAAACCCTGGAAGCTGCAGTAAAGGGCGGCTGTAAAACCATTGTTCTCTGTGATACAAACGGAGGCACCCTGCCCCATGATATTGAAAAAATAACATCAGATGTATATAAACTTATCAATAAGACTTTTGATTTAAAAATAGACTTTGGTATTCATGCACACAATGACTGCTGCATGGCTGTTGCCAATTCCATATCTGCTGTACGTTCAGGTGCTGTCATGGTCCAGGGAACCATTAACGGGTATGGAGAGAGATGCGGTAATGCAGATCTTACATCAATAATACCAATTCTGGCTTTAAAAATGAACATTGAATGCATATCACAAGAAAATCTTAGAAAGTTGAGATCCCTTTCAAGATTTGTAAGTGAAACTGCCAACATAACCCCTTTAAACTCCAGACCTTTTGTAGGGAAAAGCGCATTTGCCCACAAAGGTGGAATACATGTAAGTGCTGTAATTAAGGAATCAAGGGCCTATGAACATATAGTGCCGGAACTTGTGGGTAACTGGAGAAGGGTTCTTGTCTCTGAACAGTCTGGAAAAAGCAATATTGAATACAAAGCAAAAGAGATGGGTATAGATTTTGACAAACAAGGTCTTTACAGCAAAAGCATAGTATCCAGCATAAAAGAGCTTGAGGATGAAGGCTTTCAGTTTGATGTTGCCGAGGGTTCACTTAAAATCCTCATGGAAAAACTGACCAACCAGTTTAAACCCCATTTCGAACTTGAATCATTCAGGGTGACAATAGAAAAAGACAAAGAGAGACCCTGTTATGCCTACGCACTTATAAAAATCAGAGTGGATGAAACAACAGTGATAACTGCTGCCGAGGGAGACGGACCAGTAAGTGCCCTTGATAATGCCCTGAGAAAAGCACTTTCAAAAATCTTTCCCAATATTAATGATATGCATCTTGTCGATTTTAAGGTTCGTGTAATTGAAGGCAGCGACGGAACAGATGCCAAGGTTCGCGTTATCATAGAATCAAGGGATAAAAATAATATCTTCAGTACCATAGGAATTTCAGAAGATATTATTGAGGCAAGCTGGCAGGCTCTGGCTGACAGTTTTCAATACAAACTGTCCCTTAACAGTGAACAATAGGAGATCACATGAACAAGGACAACAAAATAATAATATTTGATACAACGCTGAGGGATGGAGAGCAGTCTCCTGGTGCAAGCATGAATGCAGCTGAAAAAAT
>JAYEHB010000303.1:0-7333 GCA_034659375.1 Thermodesulfobacteriota bacterium | reverse complement strand
TGGGGCTACCAACTTAAAGCGGGACAATTTCCGCCATTTTGGCTCCATGGCAATACCACAATCAAGCAAAAATTAAGGGCTTGCTAACTAATTGAATTTACAGGCTGTCCCGCCTTAAGTGGGTAGCCAAGAATGGATAGAAGATGCGGAATCAACTGACATGATTACAGTCTGTTATGCAGAGTTGTATATAAAAAAAAGGAGAAAAACAATATGGACAAGCTTGATGCAATATTTTCACCTGAATCTGTTGCGGTTATCGGGGCGTCAACTCAAAAGGGAAAAGTGGGGCATGATATTTTTGCCAATATTCTTTACGGGGGATACAAGGGAACCCTTTATCCGGTTAACCCTGCTGCAAAATCCATACTCAGTGTAAAATGTTATCAAAGCCTGGCCGCTATTCCTGATCCCATTGATCTGGCCATGGTGATTCTGCCGCCCAGGCTGGCCCTTAATGCTGTTAAGGAGAGCATCACCAAGGGAGTCAAGGGCATTGTGATTGTTTCCGCAGGATTCAAGGAGGTGGGCGGAGAAGGACTTGAAATCGAAAAAAAGATTCAGGAATTGTGCAGAAAAGCCGGTATCAGGCTTGTGGGGCCCAACTGCCTGGGGGTTATCAATCCTTCCAGTGAAATTTCCCTTAATGCCAGTTTTTCAAACCGAATGCCCGAGGCTGGAAATATCTCTTTTATTTCCCAGAGTGGTGCCCTTTGTACGGCGGTTCTTGATTTTGCAGCTGATAAAGGGTTTGGGTTTTCTAAGTTTATATCCATTGGCAACAAAGCCGATGTGGACGAGCTGGATCTTCTTAGGTATTACCACAATGACCCCAACACCGATGTGGTGATGATATACATGGAGGAGATTGGCAGAAATGCCGAAGAGTTCATCTCCGAGATCCGGGCCATGACCTCAGGTCCCAACCCCACCCCGGTGCTGGCCATTAAATCCGGCACTTCCGATGCCGGAGCCAGGGCTGCGGCATCCCACACAGGCTCATTGGCTGGAGCTGATGCTATCTACGACGCTATCTTTGCCCAGTCCGGTATAATCCGGTGTGGTACAGTGAATGAGCTTTTTGATTATGCCCAGGCATTTGCCGCCAAAAAAATCCCCGAGGGTGATAAGATTGCCATTGTTACCAATGCCGGCGGTCCAGGAATTATTGCCACGGATATGAGCGAGCAGTCGGGACTTACCCTGGCCGCTTTTACAGATGAGACGGTTAAGGAACTGCATAAGCACCTTCCCCCCACAGCTAATTTTCATAATCCAGTGGATGTTATTGGGGATGCGTCCAGGGAGCGGTATGAAAATACTCTGGCAACGGTGATTAGTGATCCAGGGGTGGACGGAGTTCTCATTATTCTCACCCCCCAGTCCATGACCGATGCCATTGGCACGGCCGAGGCCATTGTCAACATCGCCAGGACAGCCATGAAACCAATTGTATGTTCGTTCATGGGGGTGGTGGATGTCTCTGACGGGGTGAAACTGCTCCAGAAAAACCATGTGCCTGTTTATCATTTTCCCGAGAGTGCGGCCCGGGCACTGGGTGCCCTGTACCTTGGCAAGCAATGGCTCTCACGGCGGATATTGCCCCAGTACACCCTGACCCATGACCGGGAGAGGGCAGCCGATATTATCGCCCGGTATCTTGCCGAGGGCCGGGATGTTCTAGGTGAACTGGACGGGAACGAAATCCTGAAATGCTATGGTTTCAATACCCTCTCCATGGAACTTGCCACCAGTGCCATGGATGCGGAAAAAATTGCTGACAAGATCGGTTACCCGGTGGTCATGAAGATCGTCTCTCCCCAGATCCTTCATAAATCCGATGCCCTGGGAGTCAAGGTTGGTCTTAAAAACGCCGGGCAGGTCAAGGCCGCATTTGAGGAGATTATGAAAAATGCCGGGGAGTATGATAAGTCCGCCCGGTTGGAAGGGGTTTTGGTCCAGGAGATGGCTTTGAAGGGCAGAGAAGTGATTCTCGGTGTGAGCCGGAATCCCAACTCCGGCCATGCAGTGATGTTCGGTCTGGGGGGTATCTTTGTGGAGGTCTATAAGGACGTTGTTTTTAGATTGGCACCCATGGGTCGTAATGTGGTACGCAGGATGGTTAAAAGCATCAAAGGATATCCTCTTCTGGCAGGGTTTAGAGGGGAGGCACCCTGTGACATCGAAGTCCTGGAAAAGAATCTGGTCAGTTTAAGGAATATGGTGGAACACCATCCCGTCATTAAGGAGCTGGATATAAACCCTTTGTTTGTACATGAGGATGGCAGGGGCACCACTGTGGCCGACGTGATCATTAAACTGGAAGAAGAGGAGTAAGAAAGTTTTTTCGATTTTAATAATGAAACAGCTAAGAACACCTATTCAACTGAACCAGTGCCAGAATTTTTAAGGAATTTTTGGCATCCTTCATATCACCTCAAAAGTACTTTACACTCTTTTGGGGAAAACCCCTATTAAATAAGGAGTGGCTCCAGAAAGTGTAAAGTACTTATGAAGGATGCCGAATTTTAAATGCAAAACAGACTGACTGATAAAGGCTAAAGGTGGAATCAGCACAATGAATTTAACGGATAATGAGATTGCAAAAGAGGCAGAATATCTGCAAAAAGAGTTAACCAGGCACAATTACAAATATCATCTGCTTGATGATCCTGAAATTTCAGATGCAGAATATGACAGAATGATGAGCAGGCTTTTATCCATTGAGGAAAAGCATCCATTACTTTCCACACCTGATTCCCCCACAAAACGGGTTGGAGCTCCCCCGCTTGAATCCTTTGAAACCGCACTCCATTCAGTGCCAATGTTAAGTCTGGATAATGGTTTTAAAGAGTCTGATATCATTGATTTTCATAACCGCATTTCAAAACTTTTAAAAACAGATGATATTCTCTATACTGTTGAGCCAAAGCTTGACGGGGTTGCTGTGGAACTTAAGTATGAAAACGGCATGCTTACCCTTGCCACAACCAGGGGGGACGGCATTACAGGAGAGGTGATCACTGATAATGCAAGAACCATCAGATCTGTGCCTTTGGCTCTTTCTCCTGATGCAGATGCTATAGTTCCCTCTCTTCTTGAGGTTAGAGGTGAAGTTATTATAAATCGAACTGATTTTGAAAAACTTAACAAAAAACGTCTTAACCTTGAAAAGGATATTTTTGCAAATCCAAGAAATGCAGCAGCAGGCTCTTTAAGGCAGTTAAATTCCAGGGTCACAGCAGCAAGGCCCCTTGAAATATTTATTTATGGCACAGGTCTTGTTACAGGCATTGACTATGCCAGTCATTGTGAAATGTTTCATAGCCTGAAAAAATTTGGTTTTCGCATTAATCCTTTGATAAAAGAAAAAATTTCCATTGATGAAGTCTTTGCAAACTACAGGGAACTTGAAAAATCAAGAGATGATCTTCCCTATGAGATTGACGGTATGGTTATCAAGGTTGACAGTTTAAAATATCAACATGAGCTTGGTGTGAAAAAACGAAGCCCAAGATGGGCAATGGCATACAAGTTTCCGGCTGTGCAGGAATCTACAAAAATAAATGATATTATTGTCCAGGTTGGGAGAACCGGGATATTGACTCCGGTTGCTCTGCTTGAGCCTGTCAGTATTGGGGGAGTAACAGTATCAAGGGCAACACTTCACAATGAAGATGAGATAGAGAAAAAAGATATCAGAATAGGGGACAATGTCCTTGTGGTGAGGGCAGGGGATGTGATTCCCAAAGTTGTCAAGGTTATTAAATCAAAGCGAACTGGAGCTGAAAAGAGTTTTTCCATGCCTGAAACATGCCCTGTATGCTCAGGTGGTTTAAGGAGAATTAAGGGGGAAGCTGCTTTAAAATGCATAAATGCTTCATGTCCTGCCCAGCTCAAGCGGAGAATAAACCATTTTGTCTCAAGGGCAGGGTTTGATATTGACGGCTTAGGAACAAAACTTGTGGGAAAACTTGTGGACAGCAGCCTTGTTCACTCCTTTGCAGATATTTTTTCCCTTAAAAAAGAGGAGCTGTCTGCCATGGATCGCATGGCAGATAAATCAGCAGCAAATATTGTTAAAGCTGTTGAAAAGTCAAATTCCATCTCTTTGCCAAGGTTTATTTTTGCCTTAGGCATTGATCACACTGGTGAGAGTGCAGCTTCTCTTATTGCTGAAAAATTTCATCTTCTTGATAATATTAAAGCTGCAGACCTGGAGGCTTTTGCAGGAATCGATGGAATCGGTCCTAAAACCGCTGCTGCTGTTCATGCTTTTTTTTCAAGCCCTGAAAATATTTTGATCATTGATCAAATGTTGGAAAATGGCGTTAATATTGAGGTTTCCAAAAAAAGAGATGGGGGTGATTCCAAAAAAGAGCTTCGGGGAAAAAGATTTGTATTAACAGGCAGAATGGAGTTGCTTACAAGGAGTCAGGCTAAAAAAATGCTTGAAAATGCAGGTGCAAAGGTTGCTTCAAGTGTCAGCTCAAAGACAGATTTTCTTGTGGCAGGAGAGGCTGCCGGAAGCAAGCTGACAAAGGCTCAAACCCTTGGAATTACAATCATTGATGAACATGCCCTTGCAGCACTCCTGAAAAAGTACTCCTGAAAGAGTAAATATTCGGCAGGCACCCCATGATAGCATTCTTTAATTGTTAATTGCTGCTTTTTTTGCAGATTTTGGATTGTCTGCTGTTTTCTTCTCACCACTCTTTTTTGTACCAGTTTTCTTTACAGCTGTTTTTTTCTCAGCTGTTTTTTTTTCAGCTGTTTTTTTCTCAGCTGTTTCAGGGGCAGTCTCTTTTGTTTGTGGTTTGACTCCCCTTAAAATCGGCATTACTTTACCTGCATTTTCTGCAAGGTATAATGCAACATCTTCCATCTGTTTTTCGTTTAACTTAAGCTCTGCTGTGTTAAGAAAGTCATGCAGATTGTCAGCAATATCGAGCATTTTATCATGGTTGTCTGCTTCTTTTTTGGTCGCAAAGGTCATTTTTTCGTCTCCATTCCTGACAACGATATATTTTACAATTACAGCCATTTTATTCTCCTGTTTTACATGAAAGTCTTTTTAACTATCTGTAATTATGCGTTTTTTTAGTCAAATAGAGCATTGATAAACAGTTCAGCATCAAAATCCTGAAGATCCTCAATTCCTTCTCCAACCCCGATATACTTGATGGGAAGGTTTGTCTTATTTGCAACAGCTGCTACAATACCACCCTTGGCTGTCCCGTCAAGCTTTGTAAGTGCAAGATCTGTGACTCCAACTGCCTTATGAAAAAAAATTGCCTGGGAAAGGGCATTCTGACCGGTTGTTGCATCAAGTGTCAACAGAATTTCATGGGGAGCGTCGGGAAAACGTTTTTGACAGGAACGTTTTATTTTTTTCAGCTCTTCCATTAGATTTTTTTGTGTGTGAAGTCTTCCTGCCGTATCAATTAAAACTATGTCAATACCCCTTGCAATGGATGCTTCCACGGCATCAAAGGCAACTGCTGCAGGGTCAGCTCCCTCTTTGTTTTTTACAATGGCAGCATCTGCCCGATTGGCCCATATTTCAACCTGTTCAATGGCAGCAGCTCTAAATGTATCTGCTGCAGCAATGAGAACTTTTTTGCCCTGGGAGGCATATCTTAAAGCAAGCTTGCCAAGGGTTGTTGTTTTACCTGTTCCATTAACACCAACCAGCATAATAATATGGGGTTTATTGTTTTTTTTATTTTCAGATTTTTCATTAATTTCAGGAAACAGTGCAAGCATTTCCTGCTTCAGTATCTCTTTTAGCTCATCTGCTGTGGAGAGTTTTTTAGCTTTCTGGGAAATTTTTTCCATGATATCCATGGTAATGTCAATACCTAAGTCGGACATTACAAGGATCTCTTCTAACTCTTCAAGGAGATTTTCATCAATTTTTCTTTTTCCTGAAAAGAGCTCATCAATATCTGTAAAAAGAATATCCCTGGTTTTGGAAAGTCCTTTTTTGAGTTTATTAAATAGACCTTTTTTCTTCTCTTTTTTGTTTTTCAACTGATTTAAAGACAATTTTAACATTCCTTTACATGGTTTAATATTTTTTATTCTTTTACATCTTAATTAAGAGTTAATCAAGAGTTTAGTTGACTGGACAATTCGGTTGTAATATTACAATGCTGTGGATTATTGGTTAATTCCATGATATTTGGAAAAAAATAAGCTTTATGTTAGATTCTGGCTTGTCCGGATTAGGAGTTAAAGTTGATTAAGAAGATAAAAAAGCAATGGTTTCTGATGGGACTTGTTATGGTGTTTGCAGCTGTCATGGTTGATCAAACAGGAGTATTGTCAGATTTTGGTTTTTTTTTGAAAAATAATTATGGTCCTGATTTTGTGATTTTCATAATATTTTTATTGTCAGGAATGATTATTAAAACAGAACAGATTAAGTCAGGGCTTAGAGATGTTAAAGTGACATTTGCTGCCCTTTCTGTTATTTTTATTGTTTCACCAATTGTTGCTGCAGCATTGAGTTTTCTCCCGGTTGAACCAGGTATTGTTATTGGCCTTTTTATTGTGGCGGTCATGCCGACAACTCTTTCAAGCGGAGTTGTAATGACAGGCAGGGCAGGAGGAAACATGGCCCATGCTCTGTTTATTACCATTCTGGCAAATTTTATATCCATAGTTTCAATTCCCTTTGTTTTGTCATGGCTTGTATCTCTTTTGGGCGGGCACTCCTCTATTACAATTGATCAATATGCCATCATGAAAAAGTTATTTTTTCTTGTCCTCATGCCCATGTCTGCTGGAATGTTTTTAAAAGCTCTCCATGGACGAATAGAGGAAAAAATTATAAAAAATATGCAGATTGCAAATCAGGTTTTTGTTATATGCATAGTTTTTATGGCTGCATCAGGCGCAAGGGAGATTTTTATTAAAAAGAGCGGGTCAATTGGCTATGTGCTGGCCATGGTGATACTTTTTCATCTATCCCTTCTTTTGTTCTCTTTTTTTCTATCCTTTTTTTTGAAAATTAAAAAAGGAAGGCGTGAGAGTCAGATTTTTATGGGATCACAAAAGACTCTTCCCCTTTCTGTGATACTGCAGGTTACACTTTTTCCAGAGTTTGGAGCAGCTCTTCTTGTCTGTGTTGTGCATCATATTGTTCATCTTGTTATTGACAGTTATCTTGCAGTAAGACTTGGGGACCAGAAAACTGCAGCCGTTCACACTAATTTAGAGTTGAATAATTGAATGGATGCCTGAGGCTCTATAACCGGCATACCCTAAAGGGCAGAAACTGGCCGGAGCATGGTTATCTTATGAAGATCCTTGCCAAAAAGGTTGTGTC
>JAYEHB010000302.1:6858-23361 GCA_034659375.1 Thermodesulfobacteriota bacterium | reverse complement strand
AATTATCAATTATGAATTATGAATTATGAATTATGAATTATCAATTATCAATTATCAATTATCAATTATCAATTATCAATTATCAATTATCAATTAATTGTTAAGCCTGACCCCTCCGTTGTTCCTGCAATCAGGATATATGGCTGACGTTAGAACCAAACCCCAAATTTTTAAACATAAGGTTCAATAGATATGGATATATTTTTTCAACAGCTTGTAAATGGTCTAACCATTGGAAGTATCTATGCCCTGGTCGCCCTTGGATACACTATGGTTTACGGCATAATGAAACTAATAAACTTTGCCCATGGTGATCTTGTGGCATTGTCGGCATTTGTTGGACTGACCATCTACGAGCATTTCCTTGGTCCTGGAACAAATGCCATTATATCGGTTATTGTTATTTTTGGTGCAACGGGAATAATAATTGCCTGTGCAGGTGTTCTGCTTGAGCGTATTGCATACAAACCCCTTAGAAAAGCTCCAAGACTCAGTGCTGTTGTATCGGCCCTGGGTGCAAGTCTTGTAATACAAAATGGAATAATGCTCATCTGGGGTCCAAGAATGAGATTTTTCCCTGCCGATATACTCCCTGCCACCACCTGGAACATCGCAGGAATCTACGTCAGCTTTATTCAGGTTGTGATCCTTGTTCTTTCAGTGGTGATCATGGTAGGACTTATATTGTTCATTGAAAAAACAAGGGTTGGTGCTGCAATCAGAGCAACTTCCATAGATCAGGACGCTTCAAGACTCATGGGAATAAATGTAAACGGCATAATAACCCTGGTATTTGTAATTGGATCTTCTCTTGGAGCTGTGGGAGGTCTTTTCATTGGTCTTTATTATAGAGGCATCAATTTTGACATGGGCTGGAACTATGGTCTCTACGCTTTTGTTGCAGCCATCATCGGAGGTATAGGAAACATCCCCGGAGCCATGGTAGGAGGTCTTTTGCTGGGAGTGTTCAAGGCAGTCATTGCAGGATACATATCAAGTACCTGGGCTGATGCTTTTACATTTATACTTTTAATTGGCATCCTTATTGTCCGACCAACAGGCATAATGGGTGAACGTGTAGCGGAGAAGGTATAGTGAAAATATTAAACAAAAAAATCGGATTCTCAATTTTTATCATGGCAATTCTGCTCTATCCTGCAATTGCTGATTCAAAATGGCTGGCAATAGGCTCAACATTTCTAATATTCTCAGTTGTGGGCTTAAGCGAAGATATTATCCTTGGCAAGGGTGGAATGTTCAATATGGGACACGCCCTTTTCTTTGGCATGGGTGCATATGCTGCGGCAATTTTAAATAAATCATTTGGACTGCCAATTCTCTACTCCATACCTTTTGCTATTCTTATTCCAGCTCTTTTTGGTATTGTTCTTGCCGGCCCCATCATCCATCTTCGAGGGGATTATCTTCTTGTCTCAACCATTGGACTCAATATTGTATTTATTCAAATGCTTGAAAATGATCTGTTTGGATTAACAGGGGGACCCAATGGAATCTTTGGGCTGGATACACCGACTCTTTTCGGGTTTGAACTTTCATCCCCGGCAGCCATCTATTATATGGGTGTAATAGTTCTGCTCATTACATTCTATATCATGGCTAATCTTGACAGGAGCAAGCCCGGCAGAGCTCTTCATTATCTCAGGCTGGACGATCTTGCTGCCCAGAGTATTGGTATTAATACAAGGGGATACAAAATATTTGCCTTTGGCCTTGGAGCCGGACTTGCAGGTCTTGCAGGGGTTCTTTTTGCCATTCAATATTCTGCTGTAAGTCCGGAAGCCTTTAACTTTATGCAGTCTGTTCTCTTCTTTTCCATTGTTCTTGTGGGCGGATCATCCCTTCCTGGAATACTCATGGGAACATTTGTCATGTTTATTTTACCTGAAATTTTCCGTGATTTTGCAACATGGAGGTATTTTATATTTGGCTTTGCCATGATTCTGGCAATGGTTTTAAGACCTGAGGGAATATTTCCTGCACGCTTTGGCAAAATCCCGAACTGGATTTCTAAAAAAGGAATAAAAGATGGCGCTTCTTGAATTAAAGAATATAACAAAAAGGTTCGGAGGGCTAACTGCAGTTGACAACCTGAACCTGACGGTGGAGAAAGGACAGATATACGGTATTATAGGACCCAATGGAGCTGGCAAAACAACAGCTTTTAACTGTATCACAGGGATTCATCCCCCTGAAGAGGGAGAGGTTCTCTGGTATGGAGGCAAAGAGACAAAACCAAAAGAGATAACAGGACTGCCTCCCCATAAAGTTGCAGCCATGGGAATTGTAAGAACTTTTCAGACCATCAGACTTTTTTCCGAAATGAGTATAGCTGAAAATATTATGTCGGGCAGGCATTTTCGAGGCAGACAGAAATGGTGGCACGGCATATCCCATACCCCTTTTTCATTAAAGGATGAGAAAAAGAACTGGCTTAAAGTAAAAGAGACCCTTGAATTTTTTAATATTACCGAGCTTGCTGCAGAACCTGTAGGAAGCCTTGCCTATGGAATTCAAAGAAAAGTTGAAATGGCAAGGGCTCTTGCATCGGAACCGGAACTTCTCATACTGGACGAGCCTGCAGCAGGTCTCAATGACAGTGAAACCATGGAACTTGTTGACACCATATACAGCATCAGAGACAAAGGGATAACCATACTTCTCATTGAGCATAATATGGATCTTGTTATGACCCTGACAGATTATATTACTGTGATCAATTTTGGGAAACAGATCGCTGAAGGACTTCCTGACAAAATTCAATCTGACCCCATGGTTATAGAAGCCTATCTTGGCAGTGAGGATGACGACGATGAATAATGATATTAAAGTTAAAGAAAAAGTCGGCCTGGGGACAGGTGCAAACGAATCCGCACCCGTAAAGAATGATATTATGCTTGAAATACAAAACCTGGAAGTATCCTACGGCAATATTGCTGCCATAAAAGGTATCTCCCTTAAAGTTGCAAAGGGTGAAATTGTAACAATATTAGGAGCCAATGGAGCCGGAAAAACCACCACTTTAAGAACCATATCAAGGCTTCATGATGCCAAAGCCGGATCTATTCTTTTTAAAGGGGAAGATATCACTGCAACTCCTGCCCATAAGATAGTCTCCATGGGCATATCACAGTCTCCAGAAGGAAGAAGAATATTTGGCATTCTTTCTGTGGAAGAGAATCTTACCTTGGGAAGTTATTCAAGGAAAAAGCCTGATGGAACAACTCTTGCCTGGGTGTATGAACTTTTCCCCATATTAAAGGAGAGGAGAAAGCAGCTTGCAGGAACCCTCTCCGGTGGAGAACAGCAGATGCTCGCCATAGGGCGTGCTCTAATGCCCAACCCTGAAATGCTTCTTTTGGATGAACCAAGCCTTGGCCTGGCTCCCATTCTTGTAAAAGCAATTTTTAAAACAATAAAAGAGGTCAGCGAGAGCGGAGTTACTGTTCTTTTAGTGGAGCAGAATGCCAAGGCTGCATTAAAACTTGCCAACAGAGCCTATGTGCTTGAAGTAGGAAAACTTGTATTAAGCGGAACATCAAGTGAACTTCTTGCCTCGGAAAAAGTTCAGGAAGCATATCTTGGTAAAAAGAAATAATTTAGTAATTATAAGCCGAATATTTACATAGTTTAAGTTTTAATTTGAGGTAATACAATGATAAACAGAAGAATAACTCAACACCCTGTTCTGGATATTGAACAAAAAGAGGATATCTCTTTTTCATGGAACGGAAAAAAACTCACCGGCAAAAAGGACGAGATGATCTCGTCTGCTCTTTTTGCAAACGGAATTCAAATTTTTGGACACCATCAAAAGGATAGCAGCCCCCAGGGCATGTTCTGTGCCAATGGGCAGTGTTCCCAGTGCCTTGTCATTGTAGACGGGCTTCCTGTTAAATCATGCATGACCGCCCTTAGGCAGGGGATGAAGGTAAAAAGCGTTGAAGGATTGCCTGAAGTACCTGAAGCAGATGGTCAAAATGAGTACAAAACTGTTGAGACCATGGATGTGGAGGTTTTGATTATTGGCGCAGGGCCTGCCGGACTATCTGCAGCTTTAGAGCTTGGAAAATCAGGCATAAAAACCCTTCTCATTGATGACAAGGACAAACCAGGGGGCAAGCTTGTTCTCCAGACCCATAAATTTTTTGGCTCTGTTGAAGATTCCTATGCAGGTACAAGAGGATTTAAAATCGGTACCATACTTGAAAATGACCTTAAAGAATTTGATTGTGTTGATCTCTGGCTTAACACAACTGCAGTGGGAGTTTTTTCCGATAAAATTGTGGGAGTTGTAAAGGATGACAAATACATCAAGATAAACCCAAAAAAACTGCTTGTTGCAACAGGCGCCAGGGAAAAAATGCTCCCGTTTCCCGGTAATACCCTGCCTGGAGTCTATGGAGCAGGAGCCTTCCAGACCCTTGTTAACAGAGACCTTATAAAAGCATCGGAAAAAATCCTTATTGTGGGCGGCGGCAACGTTGGAATCATAGCAGGATACCATGCAATTCAGGCAGGAATTGAGGTTGTTGCAGTTATTGAGGGCTTACCTGAAGTCGGCGGTTACAAAGTACATGCTGACAAACTTGAAAGACTTGGTGTTCCCATCCATACAAGCCACACTGTTCTTTCTGCCAATGGAGCAGACACTCTGGAATCTGTTACAATTGCAAAATTAGACGATTCATGGAATCCTGTACCAGGCACGGAAAAGACTTTTGAAGTGGATACACTGCTTATTGCCGTAGGCCTTGCAGAAGTTAATGAGTTCTATCTCAAGGCCAGAGAGTGGGGCATGGATGTTTACAGTGCAGGGGATGCAAAGGAGATAGCAGAAGCTTCTGCTGCCATGTTTGCAGGTAAAATAGAAGGACTTAAAATTGCAAAGGCCCTTGGTATCTTCAAAGGAGAAATTCCAAAAGAGCTTGAGGAAAAAGCAGCAATACTGAAATCAAAACCAGGAGAGCCCAAAGCAAAAAAAGAAAAACCAGGAGAAAAAGAGGCTTATCAGGAAGAAAAAGGGGTCATGCCCATATTTCACTGTTTTCAGGAAATTCCATGCAATCCATGCACATCTGTATGTGAAGAAAATATCATAAAAACAGAAAACGATACCATCACAGGCCTTCCCTATGCCACAGATGTCAGCAAATGCCAGGGGTGCATGAACTGCGTTGCAATCTGTCCAGGTCTTGCCGTCACCCTTGTTGATTATCGAAAGGATGAAAATTTTCCAACAGTTACCCTGCCCTATGAGCTGTGGAGGGAAAGAGTTAAAAAAGGTAACGAAATCACCATTACAGATATTGACGGAAACACCATAAATTCCGGCTCTTCAACGGGCAAATTTCCTGTAAAAAGGGTGATAGCCAATAAAAAGAAATTTCCCGGGACTCTGCTTGTCCAGGTGCAGATTGAAAAAGCAAACGCCAAAAAAGCTATTGGTATCAGAATACAGGAAAAAGAAGCAGAGCCTCTGGCAATTCCTGAGACTTCATCCCTTCCGGATGAGGCAGTAATATGCAGATGCGAAAGGGTGACAGCAGGTGAGATCCGTTCAGCCATAAGAGAAGGTGTTCGTGATATTAATCAGCTCAAGGCCATCAGTCGTACAGGAATGGGAGCATGTGGATCAAAAACCTGCCGCCCCATGCTGTGGAAGATATTCAGGGATGAAGGAGTTGATCTTAAAGAGGTTACCGACAGGGTTGACAGACCTCTTTTTGTAGAAGTCCCGTTTGGTACCCTTGCCGGCATTAAAGGAGACAAATCTGATGAATAAATATAAGCTGACAACCTTTATTGGCGGTGATTTCAGTGAAAAAAGGGAAGTAATCGTGATGGATAAATATAATATGCGAACCTTGATTGGCTGGAACTACAGATGGAAACAAAAAAAAAGGGGTGAAACTGATGAAGAGATATGATATTGTCATCGCTGGTGCAGGTTCAGTTGGAGTGCCCGCAGCCATGGCCCTTGGTGAAATGGGTGTAAAAATAGCTGTTATTGATAAAAAGGCCTCTCCCGGCCAGGGTGAAAACAAACATGCTATTGGAGGAATAAGGGCAACCCATTCTGATCCTGGAAAAATCATTGCCGGAATAAAATCTCTGGAAATCTTTTCAACATGGCAGGAAAAACAAGGGGATGATATTGAATGGCTTAAAGGAGGTTATCTTTTTCCTGTTTACCGAAAGCAAGAGGAAAATCTTTTAAAAAGTTTTCTGCCCATACAAAAAAAACATGGTTTAAATATTGATTTTATAACGCCTGAGATGGTGGATAAAATTGCACCCGGCATAAATAAACAAGGACTTATTGGCGGAACATTTTCACCGGATGATGGTTCTGCCTCTCCCCTTCTTGCAGTTAATGCCTTTTACAGAAAAGCTGTTGCAACGGGCAATGTTGATTTTTATTTTAATGAAGCAGTGGAAAAAATTAAACAGGAAAAGGGAAAAATCACAGGTGTTGTAACAGATAAAGAGAGCTATTCAACTCCTGTTGTACTTGATGCGGCAGGTGCTTACTCAAGAGATCTTGGCAAGCTGGTTAATATCGATACTCCTGTGACACCTGATTCCCATGAAGGAGCAATCACAGAACCTGTAAAACCTTTTTTTGAAGCCATGGTTGTCGATTTAAGACCCGCACCTGGATCAAAAAACTACTATTTTTACCAGAACAGGCACGGTCAGATTATTTTCTGCATCACACCTGATCCACCCATTTATGGAACAGATAAAAGGGAAACTTCTCTATTCCTTCCCCAGGTGAGCAAAAGAATGGTTGACCTCATGCCCCGCCTTAAAAATATCAGAGTACGCCGTGTATGGAGGGGGTTATATCCCATGTCCCCGGACGGTTCTCCCCTTGTGGGATGGAACAAAGATATCAAAGGAATGGTCCATGCAACCGGCATGTGCGGACAGGGATACATGCTTGGACCGGGTATTGGAGATACCATTGCAAGATTGGTAACAGATTCAACAACAAAAGACGACAAAACAGTTTTAGATGAATTTTCCCTGTACCGTGAATTTGGCGGTGAAGAGGGATTAAAATAGTGTAAGCGTTCACAGGGCACAGCATCTGCTTCATTGGCGGGCACTTGAAGTACATTAGTACGTCTACGTGCCCGCCACTTTGCATATGCAGCACCCTGCAAACGCTTACAGTTCAGCGAATTATGATTATATGCGGTTGACAGTAAATACAAGCCGAATAGTTACGGAAACGGTTAAAAAATAGTTAAAAAAGGAGGACCTTATGGCTGAGTTCAAATTAAAGGAGATCAAATCTTTATCATATGATCGACCTGAGATCAAAAACGGATACACTGACAGATCCCTTCACATTGATGTTTCTCAATCAGATATATCAATCAAAAACATTGATGACAAAATCAAAGAAAAATTTATCGGAGGCAAGGGATATGATCTCTGGCTTCTATGGAACTCTGTTAAAGACTACACACAATGGAATGATCCTGAAAATGCCATCTGCATTGCATCAGGCCCTTTAGGGGGTACACCTGGATATCCAGGTGCAGGAAAAAGCATTGTCACAACCATCTCACCCCTTACCGGTGCTCCCATGGACTCCAATGTGGGTGGATATTTTGGGCCATATAAAAAATTTGCAGGATTTGATGTTCTTGAAATCACGGGTAAGGCATCAAAGGAGTGTATCATTCTCCTGGACGGCATAGAGAATAAAATCCAGATATTTGAAGTTTCAGATATTACTGATGATTCCTATGAGCTTTCAGATACCCTTACACAATACTTTGGCAATGGAAAACCAGGTGATATATCCGTTGTCTCCACAGGCACTGCTGCAAAACACACTTCAATGGGGTGTCTTAACTTTACATGGTTTGATGCAGGAAGAAAAAGAGTAAGGTATAAACAGGCAGGCCGGGGCGGAATCGGTACTGTTTTTGCTGACAAGAACGTCAAGGCAGTTGTTGCAAGATGGGGCTCTGTATCATTAAAAACAAACAAGCCTGCCGACAGGGATGCTCTTAAAAAAGTCATAAAACTTCATACAAAAAGTATAACATCACTTGATCCAAAACAGAACAGAATGGCTGTTGTGGGAACAACCCATCTTGTTCCCATCATGAACGCCCATGACTGCCTGCCTGTGAATAATTTC
Organism: Thermodesulfobacteriota bacterium; assembly: GCA_034659375.1. Taxonomy (GTDB): domain Bacteria; phylum Desulfobacterota; class Desulfobacteria; order Desulfobacterales; family Desulfobacteraceae; genus DATFJZ01. The sequence continues at coordinate 15,179 of JAYEHB010000302.1, read as the reverse complement.
CAGTACGGGGCCCATGCTGAGGGAAAAAATATTGGTGAAGAGACCTATGAGCATATTTTTGACAAGGGTTTTGACGGATGCTGGAAGGGCTGTTCCGTTGCCTGTGCCCATGGAGTAAAAGATTTCACACCCTTTACAGGTCCATATAAAGGTAAAAAAGTGTTTGTTGACGGGCCTGAATATGAAACAATTGCAGGATGCGGTTCAAGCCTTGGTATCTTTGATGCCTTTACCATACTTGAAATAAATTTCTATTGTGACACCTATGGTCTTGATACAATCTCCGTTGGCACATCAATTGCCTTTGTCATGGAGTGCTTTGAAAAAGGTTTAATCACAGCAGAGCATACAGACGGCATGGAGATAACTTTTGGGAACCGGTTAGGTGCCTTAGAAATCATTCACCAGATGGCAAAGGGTGAGGGTTTTGGAGTAACAGTCGGCAAAGGTATCCGCAAAATGAAGGGCATTTTTGCAAAAAAGTATGGTGCAGATGCTGCCATAATGCAGGACATTGGAATGGAGTCCAAGGGTCTTGAATTTTCCGAGTATATCACAAAGGAATCCCTTGCTCAGCAGGGTGGCTACGGCCTGGCTCTAAAGGGTCCCCAGCACGATGAAGCATGGCTTATATTCCTTGACATGGTTCACAATTTCATGCCAACCTTTGAAAACAAGGCAGAATCTCTCCACTGGTTCCCCATGTTCAGAACATGGTTTGGTCTGTGCGGACTGTGCAAACTTCCATGGAATGATATCGTTCCCGAAGATAATAAAGACAATGCCGAGCCTGCCAAAGTAGTAAAACATTTAGGATGGTATGCTGATTTCTTTTCTGCGGTGACAGGGCGCAAAACAGATAGTGACGGACTCATAGCCATGAGTGAGGTTATCTATAATTTCCAGAGGATTTTTAACCTTAAAATGGGATTTGGTACAAGGGAGCATGATACAATCCCCTACCGTGCAATGGGCCCTGTAACTGAAGTTGAATATGAATCAAGGCAGGAACGCTACGACAAAGATCTTACGGAAAAATACAAAACTGATATCTCATCAATGGATACAAAAGAAAAAGTTGCTGCTTTAAGAAAAGAGAGAGAGGCTCAATATGAACGGCTTATTGATGCTGTTTACATGCGCCGGGGCTGGACCAGTAATGGTATCCCCACAGTTGAAACAGTGAAAAGACTTGGCATTGATTTCCCCGATGTGATGGAGCTTCTTGCAGCCAACGGTGTTGAATAGTTGAAAAACTTTTTATGGTACTGTGCTGAATAACGGCCATGACAAGTCAAAGGTTGAAGACGTATTACTCACTCTCATTATTACAGCACTTCCCCTCTCGTTCCCAGGCTCCAGCCTGGGAACGAGGGCATAAAAAGATCAAAGAGACGGAGCCATTGATTACAGCAGATGATACAGAGATGAACTGGTACAGCGGCATGACAGTGGCAGATCTCTTAAGCCAGATTAAAAACACAGATTTCTGTGCTGTAGTCAGGCTCAACAAAAAACTTGTCTCACGTCCTGATTTTGAAACGACCCCCATACCTGACAATGCAGTAATACAGTTACTGCCCCTTGTTGCCGGGGGGTGATTCAAATATCAGGTAACTCGCAACAAATAGCCTGCCAGGTTGATTGTTGGGTTAGGCACAAAGACATAAATAAATCGCCCAATGGAAAGGCACATCGTTTGCACTTGCTATGCATACCTGTTATTGCTCAATTCTGCCATGGACGATTTTAATTTGATGTTGTGCCTTAGCGAGAAACAAGACTACAATTTTGGTGTATTATTAATTGCGATGATGCCTCTTAAGGGCTACTGCCATAAGCTTTTCTTCAGACCTTGCCACCAATGCAAATATCTATAATTTATCATTGCACGTTCATTGATTTATCAAGGATTTTATCAAAAGCACTTAAAGATTCTATTTCAAAAACACTTCTGAAAAGTTTTTTTATAGTTTGAGTGGATTCTATATTAATGATTTTTTTTCTCATATGTTCGCTGATAAATTCAAATCTTATTTCAAGGGCTTCAATAAGCATATTTTTTTCACCTTCTACTTTTCCTTCTTTTTCACCTTCCTTTTTTCCTTCCTTTCTTGCGTTGGATATGCCTGAATTAAAATCTCGTTGCCATTTCATATGAGCTTCATAAGCATCTACCAATTCCTCATCATTTGTAAAGGCAAGGTATTGTTCATGAGCTTTTTTAATTTCTTGATTTTCATTTAAAAGTATTTTCATTTTTTCATCCTCCGTGCCTTCATTTTTCAAATAGTAAAGCCAATTTTCAAGTTTCTTTTCCATTTTCAAACTTTTTAATTTTGGAAGCTCAAGAAAATGTATGGCAAGATGATCCGTGAGAAAAAAATCAGGATCAGTCATTTCTCTGACCATAAATGTTGAGTGATATTTATCGAAATCTTTAAACAGTTTGAAATCCAATATGTTTATGCATATTGCAGGGGAAAGTTTTTTATATATTTCACCTTCCTTTAACTGAGAAGAATAAAGCCTTGCCCAATAAAAAAGAGACCGATTTTTAAAGATGTCATCCCCTGAACTTTGCATTTCTATATTAAATGTTTTGCCTGATTCATCAGTTGCTTTTATATCAAGAATAGATTCTTTATCCCAAACAGCATTTTTCAGGTTAAAAGGGTTTTTCAGAACTATAGTTTTAATCAGAGGGGATTTGGAATTTTCCAGCACAGCATTAATAAATTTTAACAATAAATCTTTATTTGCTTCGCTTCCAAATAAATATTTTATAAAAATATCAGATGTTGGTTTTATATAACTGCCATGGGCAGCCTTGGTGGTCTAAGTCTGCACACAACAAATGATGAAAGTTACACTCCTAATTTGCCAAGACTTTCATATAAAATCATCCTTTATAAATTCCTTATTTTTACATAACTTTACATACATAATAATTGATTTGCTTTTTTAGTCAAGCGTTTTTCACACTGAATTTTGCAGTTACCTGTACTGGGGTGCAACACAAAAAAGTTGCACCCGTCTTCAAGCCTCATATATAAAAATACATAAATAAGTACCTGGCCTAATGTTTTTACCTATCTCGAAAGCCATAAACACTTTAATTTAAAGAGTTTAAATATTGCAAGAATGGGTAAATATATATGTCCACCTACTTAATCATATTTGTTATGATTTTATATAACCGGCATGGCCGGAGCATGGTCATTCTCATCGACAACAATACCCTAAAGGGCAGAAACCAAAAAATGAAAATCCAATGATTATAGTCGTTTGGACGGACTTTCATATAAAACTATTGACATCATTATCTGCAGTATGATAGGGGAAACAGACAATTTGTGGTGTATCAGGTTGCCTGAAAAGGCATGAAAATGGGAACCCGGTGAAAATCCTGGATGGTCCCGCCGCTGTAAACGAGGAGATAACCTGCAAGTCGCCACTGCAGACCAGTTTTTTTTAAAATTGAATTTTATTAAATTTAAAAAAACAGGGTCTGTGGGAAGGCGCAGTGTATTTGTGATCCGTAAGTCAGAAGACCTGCCTGGTACTCTAATGGAAATTTCCAGGTGAAATGGTAAATCCCTTGGCTGACTATATTTGTCGGTCCATGGGATTTTTTTTTGTCCCTTTGTTCCGGCAGAAAGGATTTTTTGATGAAGAGTCAGATTGAGCTTGCCAGAGACGGGATAATCTCTGGACAGATGGAGAAAGTTGCACAGGATGAAGGTGCTGCATCTGAAATCATAAGAGAGAAAGTTGCAGCAGGAGAGATTGTTATTCCGTGTAACCCTGCAAGAAAAGAGCAGCGTATAGTTGGCATAGGTTCTGGTTTAAGAACAAAGATTAATGCCTCTATTGGAACATCCTCGGATATATGTGATATTGGAAAAGAGGTTGCAAAAGCTGTGGCTGTAGAGGAGGAGGGAGCCGATACCCTTATGGAGCTTTCTGCAGGAGGCGATCTTGATGCCGTCAGACAGGAAGTGTTAAAAGCTGTCTCCCTTCCAGTTGGCAACGTTCCCCTTTACCAGGCCTTTAAAGAGACTGGAAGAAAATATAAAAATCCCACAAAATTAGATCCTGAATTTCTTTTTGATCTTATTGAAAAACAGCTTGCCGATGGTTTAAGCTTTATGGCCATTCACTGCGGAATCAATCAATATACCATAGAGAGATTGAGAAGACAGGGATTCAGGTATGGAGGGCTTGCGTCAAAAGGGGGTACCTTCATGGTTGCATGGATGGATGCCACAGGAAAAGAAAATCCCCTTTATGAACAATTTGACAGGGTTTGTGCATTAATGAAAAAGTACGATGCAGTACTCTCTTTAGGCAATGGAATCAGGGCAGGTGCCATACATGACAGCCATGACAGGGCACAGATGGCAGAGATGATTATAAACTGTGAACTTGCCGAGCTTGGAAGAGATATGGGATGCCAGATGATGGTGGAGGGGCCCGGTCATGTTCCCCTTGATGAGATCAAGGGGAATATCATGCTGGAGAAACGCATGAGCGGCAATGCCCCCTATTATGTATTAGGCCCCCTGCCATGTGATACAGGTGCCGGGTATGATCACATAACATCTGCCATAGGAGCTGCTGCATCATCATGGCATGGTGCTGATCTTGTCTGTTATATCACGCCGGCTGAACATCTTGCTCTTCCAGATGAACAGGATGTCAGGGAGGGAGTGCGGGCAACACGCCTTGCTGTGCGCATAGGTGATATTGCCAAATATCCCGATAAAAGAGAAAATGAAAAGCAGGCATCCATGGCAAGGCGTGACATGCAATGGGATGATCTTGAAAAATATCTTCTTTTTCCTGAAACAGCGAAACAAATCAGAGTAAGCAGAACCCCGGAAGAGCAGAAAACCTGCACCATGTGCGGTGACTTCTGTGCCATGAAAAAGGGTATGGAAGTTTTTGAAAAAGATATCTCTAAAGAGAAAAGATAGAACCATTTTGTATTGTCATAAAAGACAAGCAATTTCGTTCAACTTATAAAATTTTCGATCCTTAGCTTTCAGTTGTCAGCCATTGAAAATTGATTGCTGAAAGCTTTCAGATTTGAAAGAGGTTTGTAATTATGAAAAAGATAGAACAGGTTATTGGGAGTATCAATGCACCTGATAGTGATATAAAAGAGGCTGCATTAAAGAGACTTTCCAGGCAGGCAAGACCCAAAGGAAGTCTTGGTGTACTTGAAGGTGTCAGTGCAAAAATTGCTGCTATTGCAGGGAAAATTGATGTTAAATTAAAAAATAAAATAGTTGTCACCTGTGCAGGGGATCATGGAATTGTCGAGGAAGGGGTAACTCTTTTTCCCCAGGAAGTGACGTGCCAGATGGTGGAAAATTTTGTCAACCAGGGTGCTTCAATTAATGTTCTTGCAAAACATGCAGGTGCAAGTGTAAAAGTGGCCGATCTTGGAGTGAACCATGATTTTGAGTCCGATTTTCCAATTTTTCATAAAAAGATCAGAAAAGGCACTTCAAATTTTGCAAAAGAGCCTGCCATGACAAGAGACGAAGCAATCCTCTCCATTAATGCAGGCATTGCAATTGTGGAGGAACTTTTCCTTGAAAAACCTGTTGATCTGCTTGGTACTGGGGATATGGGCATAGGAAACACAACGCCATCTGCTGCAGTGATTGCTGCATTTTCAGGCGTAGACCCTGAAAAACTAACAGGAAGAGGGACGGGTATTAATGATAAAATGTTTAAAAATAAGGTAAGTGTAATTAAAAAAGCACTTTTGCTTCACAAGCCAGATCCCGATGATCCCATTGATGTTCTTTCCAAAGTTGGAGGATTTGAAATTGGGGGGATAGCAGGTCTGGTTATCGGGGCGGCAGCAAGGGGGATTCCTGTTGTATGCGATGGCTTTATATCAACTTCAGGAGCTCTCATAGCATGTGAACTTGCACCCATGGTAAAGGAATACCTTTTTGCCGGGCACAGATCAGTTGAAGCCGGGCACAGATTCATGCATGATAGAATGAATCTTACTCCTCTTCTGGATCTTAAATTTAGACTGGGAGAGGGTACCGGTGCTGTCCTTGCATTTGAACTAATTGATGCCTCAACAAGAATTCTGGCTGATATTAAGACATTTGAAGAAGTGGCCATTATTGATGCCAGTCAAGCTGCCCACGACTAAAGCACATGGGCATTAGTGCCCTGGAAAAAAATAAATCCACAGTCCGGCTTGCCTTTTAACTTGTCTTCAGCGTTGCACCAAAGGGCACATATTTCAATATGCTCCCAATTGATGCGCCTTGAAGACGGGCAAAAACTCCTTTAAATAAGGAATGGCATCAGAAAGTGTAAAGTAATTATGAAGGATGCCAAAAAATTCTATATTTATGGCTGAAGGGGTATCTCCCATTTTTTCATGTATTTCCAGATGGATGCTCTGCTTAAGCCCACACGTCTGGCAACTTCAGCCTTATTCCAGTTGCTGTCATGGAGCAGATCGACCAGTTTTTTTCTGGTAAGTGCATGGATATGCTTGAGAGACTTTTTATTGTCAATCTGTTTCGCTTTTTCAACGGGCATGAAAACCACATTGGGCTCCCTTATTTCAAGGGGAAGGTCTGCTATATATATTTCCCTGCCGGAACATAAAACAAAGGCATGTTCAATGGCATTGGACAGCTCTCTTATATTGCCAGGCCATGAATAATCCATAAAAGCCTTTAAAGCGGTTTTTGCAATTCCTTTTACGTTAACGGATGATTTTTCGTTGTTAATTTTAATAAAATGGTTGACAAGAAGGGGGATATCTTCCTTTCTATCCCTCAAGGCTGGGAGATAAATGGGAAAGACTTTAAGCCTGTAATAGAGATCTTCTCTAAAAGACCCTGTCTCGACCAGAGATTTAAGATTTTTATTTGAGGCAGTGATGATACGAATATCAATTTTACGTTTTCTGGATTCACCAACACGTTCTATCTCTTTTTGCTGCAGCACCCGAAGCAGTTTTACCTGTATATAAGGCGAAATCTCCCCAATTTCATCTAAAAAAAGAGTTCCGCCATCAGCCTGTTCAAACCGTCCAATACGATCCTTGCCGGCACCTGTAAATGCCCCTTTTACATGGCCAAAAAGTTCACTTTCAAGTAAAGATTCTGAAAGAGCACTGCAATTAACTGTTATCAGGGGTTTATCCCTTCGTTCTCCAATGGAATGAATCGCACCTGCCACAAGTTCCTTGCCGGTTCCGCTCTCTCCCTGGATGAATATGGTTGCATCACTGGCTGCCGAGGCTTTAATAAAAGTAAAGACATTCTGCATGACCTGGCTTTTTGCAATAATACCTCCCAGACGATTCAATTCTCCAAGGCGGCGGGTAGCCTCTTCCATTTTTAACCTGGCATTTTTTAATTCAGTCAGATCAGTAACAACTTCAACAATTCCAATGGTTTTATTTTGACTATTTTTTATCACCCTGGCATTCTTTGTTACCGAGAGGGCATAACCTTTTTTATGGCTCAACAGACATTCTGTAGGTTTCACTTTCCCGTATTTTAAGATACCACAATCCTGAATGCCTGTTGGACAATTTCTATCAAAGCATTGACTGAAGTTCATAATTTTACAACTTTTGCCTTTTACTTCGTCGGCTGAATAGCCTGTAATTTTTTCCATGGCCGGATTCCAGGCAATAATCTTACCATGGATATCAAGGACAAAAATGCCGTCACCAATGGATTCAAGCAGTAATTTGACAAATTCATTATTTTTTATTTCAAATTCTATATTTTTCATGGAAAAATCCTTTTTATATGTTACCTGTGCCACTGGTGGCGTTTAGTAGCGCCACCTTATAGAAATATAATCATAAATAAAAGACTATTTCCTTGTCAATAGTTATTTTTTATAAAAACAACGGGGAAGTAAATTTATTTTTTAATGTAATTACAAATAGTTAAAATTAAAAAAACAATTTCATCCAATATTTGGCATAATTATTGAATTAACTTTGTGTAACTCGGTTTTAAAATGTGCATTTGCTGGGGAATACAAATAATATGAAACTTTTAAATAACCGGCATGGCCGGAGCGTGGTTACCGCATCGGCCACAATAAAACATGAAAGTCATGCGATTTCAGTACGTTAGACGGATTTTCACATAAAAAAAGGAGGATCACAATGGGTAAACTCAATCAATACATGATGGTTCATAACACCACTGAGTTCAATTGCGAAGAAGTGCAGGCTAGCTGGAGAAAACTGGCAAAGGTTGAAGCAGCCACATGGATAAGAACATATTACAATGAAGACAAAGGGACTC
>JAYEHB010000302.1:0-6758 GCA_034659375.1 Thermodesulfobacteriota bacterium | reverse complement strand
CAATACATGATGGTTCATAACACCACTGAGTTCAATTGCGAAGAAGTGCAGGCTAGCTGGAGAAAACTGGCAAAGGTTGAAGCAGCCACATGGATAAGAACATATTACAATGAAGACAAAGGGACTCGTTATTGTATCTGGCTGGCACCAAGTGAAGAAGACCTTAAAAATATTTTTACAGAAATTGGCATTAGCTGGGATTCCATTGTCCAGGTTGAAGAGACAATCCCCGATCTTTGGGGTGAAAAATGGGAAGAACATCTTAAAAAAGAAGCTAATGCTGATACCCTTGGCAACTGATACAGATAGGTGTAAAGTGCAGACTGATGTTATTTGTGTCTGCACTTAGGGCTCACTCAAACTATGCACCTGTTACCGCAAGCTGGAAGACGGGCAAAAGGGAAAACAGGACAGGGAAATTATCTTTTTCCGTTTCCCTTAAGGTTCATGGAAATTAAACAAAAACTCAGATTAATGATTTTGATAAGGGAATTGGAAGAAAATAATATGCCCATATAGTGCAAATTTTTTGTTCGTCTTCAAGGCATAGTGACAGGTGCATAGTTGTGAGCTATGTGCCTGTTGTCACAACCTGGAAGACGGGCACAAGGGCAAGCAGGGTAGGTAGATTATTTTCTGGAAATCCCCTAAGGAAGGTGATCATGGAAAAACTATCATTCAGTGATACTGCAATAGTGGCATGTGGAACCCTGAGCCCTGAAATCAACCATTTGGTAAACCAGGGTTTTCTTGATACAAAACACATTTTTTATACAACACCAGGGCTTCACCAGGATATCCCTGAGCTTGAAACCCAGCTCATAAAATTTATAGAAAAAGCCAGGGCAGTTGCCAAAGGCGTGATTGTTGTTTACGGCGGCAAGTTTTGTTATGTCAATCCAGATAACCCAACCAGGTTAATGAAAACAATTATCGATGAACAAGGGCTAAACATTGTCAGAATCGAGGCAACACACTGCATGGGAATGCTTGCAAGCGATGATGAAATGAAACAGATAACAGAAGAACTTGCCGGTGGTGAACCTGTCTGGTTTATGACACCAGGTTGGGTAAAATATCGAAAACAGGTGTTTAAGGGCTGGGATAAAGGAATAGCCAATGAAAATTTTCCAAGACATACAGGAGGTGCCATTGTTCTTGATGGTATTGGATATCTGGATCAGTATATGGAAGAAAATCCAGAAGAGTTTCTTGACTATTGTGACTGGATGGGTATCCCCATGCAGCCATATCCCATAACCCTGGACCGGTTTAAAACACTTTTAACAGATGCGTTAAAGAGTTTAAAAAAATAAAAAACAACAATTAGGCATCTTCGACCTGATTCTTTGTTGTTAAAACTCATTTTGCCATGGTACGAACACTTGGAAATAACTTTGCGTCGGTATGGGGTAAAAACTGGGCCTTTGTGAACTCTTCCATAAAGGCATTGTTACTTGAAAAATCAAGATATGTCATGGTATTGGAAATAGCAATGGCCTGCTGGCGATAGGTATTGGAGAGAAGTGCCATATAAGCACCGGCTATGGAACTGTTTCCCATGTATTTAAATTTTTCTCTTTCAATATCCGGGAGCAATCCTATGGTTATTGCCTTTTCAATGTTAAGGAACTGTCCAAACCCGCCAGTGATAATCATCTGGTCAATGGAAGAAAAATCCATTCCAAGCTGTTCAACAAGGGTACAGAAGCCTGCATATACGGCAGCCTTGCTTAAAATAAGGCTTCTAATATCTGACTGGGTAAAGATAATATCTTCTTCGGAATCAATATTCTCTGCAGATTCAATAATAAATGCCAGTTCATCATTAAACATGGTCATTCTTGGGTGATCCTTATCAATCTTAAATTTGCCATCCTGACCAATAACTTTTTTTAAAAACATTTCCGATAAAAGATCGATCATTCCTGATCCGCAAATCCCCCTTGCCTGCTTATTTTCAACCGTTGAATAGTCTGGCTCAAAAGTTTCAGGGTCAAGGATAAGCTTTTCAATGGCTCCCTCTTCTGCACGCATGCCCCATCTGATACCTCCGCCTTCAAAGGCAGGACCTGCAGAACAGGCTGCTGTCATAAGAAACTCATTGTTGCCAAGTACAATTTCTCCATTGGTACCAATATCAATGAAAAGGGTGGTCTCTTCAAGCTGATTCAACCCTGTATAGAGTACACCTGAGACAATATCTCCGCCAACATAACTGGCAGGCCCTGGCATTACAAAAACACCTGCATAGGATGCAGCCTTTAAACCGATTTCACCGGCTTTAATAATGGGAAATTCAGAAACAGTTGCGACATAGGGCTCTCTTCTAATGTACTTTGCCTTTATTCCCAGCACCAGATGGGTCATGGTTGTGTTGCCGGAAATAACAATATTCTCAATATGTTTATGGTCTGCACCAATAGAAGCCATGGCTCGTTTCGACAAATTATTAATAGTAGCAATGGCCATTTTTTTCAATTTTCCAACACCATCTTTTTCAGAACATACGATGCGGTTAATCACATCATCACCGCATGCAGCCTGGCGGTTATGACCCGAAGCAGCACTTAACACAACACCATCAGCCATATCCACAATATAAACGACAATGGAAGTTGTCCCAAGATCAACGACCATGCCAAGGGATTTTTTCTGACCATTTGCAGGAACCACATTAACGATCTCTGACGAGCATTTTTTCATTAAAAGAGACACAACAACTTTAAAGTTTTCATCCCTGACTGCCTCTGTAAGCTGCCGCATGACCCTGATATTGGTACTCATTCTGGAGGTATCATATCCAAGTTTTTTAAGCTCTCGTCTTAACCTGTCAAGATCACTGACGGAATCCTCCAATGTGGGCAATTCAAGCTGCAAGGAAATTATCTCTACAATGGGTTCTATTTTTTCCACAAGACCTGAAAGTTTTTTTGTGGCTGCCTCTCCCATACCCGCTGCCTGAAGCTTTTTTTCAATGGTTTCTTCGGGAATTTTGACAACAATATCTTCCTGAACCCTGGATTGACAGGCAAGGATATACCCCTTTTCTTTTTCTTTATCACTTAAAAGGGATGTTTTTTCTGAATCAACTCTGCCGGATTGCATGACAAGCTTACATTTTCCACATGACCCCTTGCCATTACATGATGCATTGATGTAAAGACCCGCTTTATGAGAGACTTCAAGCAGATCCATACCTTTACGGACTTTAATTTTCTTGTCTCCGGGTTGAAAAACAACGGTACATTCTTCATCTTCATGAACAGATTCTGTTTCATGCTCGTCAAAACCTTTTTTTGTAATAAAATAGATGGGACAGGAAGATCTGAACTTACAGTAGATATCAGGATCAGGGCACTCAAGGCACTCTTCGCAAAGATAAATATTGTGTTTCATGCAGATATAATTAGTTTCCCTATCAGGATGATTAATGCATTTACCCATTTTTAAACCTCCAAATTTTGACACTCTTTAACATTATTTTATTGTGGCTGGCAACAGACAATCATGCTCCGGCCAGTTTCTGCCCTTTAGGGTATGCCGGTTAGATAAAGTCATGATCAGTCACAATGATCATGCCATATCCGCCCTGGATATTTCTTGTATTGGTAATGCCGTTGTTCTCAAGGAGAATCTGGGCCTCATAGGAGCGGGGGCCGGTATCACACAACAGGCACAACTGATCCTCCGGGGAAACTTCATCTATTCTTGCCCTTAGTTCAGCCTGGGGTATGTTTATCCACTGGGTACCATATTTTTCAATAAATGGTGCTGCCTCTTTGGGCCCTCTGACATCCAATACTTTTGTTTTACCTTTTTTAAACTCTTCTATGAAATCAATAACATCTATGGGCCTGTTTCTTCCTTCAAAAATATTGTCCAGGGCATTACCGGCATTGTTGATGATATCCATGGCAGAAGCAAAAGGGGGTGCATATCCTGTTTCAAGGCTGCAGACATCATCAACGTCAATGCCACTGGCAAGAAGGGGAGCAACGGCATCAACCCTGGCCTTGATGGCATCTCCCTGGAACCCCACAGCTTCTATACCTAAAATTTTTCTGCTCTTTTTGTCAGCTATAAGTTCAATATACATGAGCTGGGATGTGGGATAAAAATGGGCTCTGTCGTGCTGGGCCACAATTGAATAGACAGGATCAAACCCTGTGGCTTTTGCCTGGCTGAATGTAAGTCCCGCTGTTGCAGCTCCCATGTCAAAGACCTTTATGCAAAAAGTCCCCACAGTACCTTTGAAATGGCTTGTGCCGCCGTTAATATTGGTGGCAATGGTCCGACCCTGCCGGTTGGCAAGGGAACCTAAGGGCATTGGCATGTTTTCACCGCTGATAAGATTCCTCAACTCTACACAATCACCCCCGGCATAGATATCAGGATCAGTTGTTCTCATGCGCCTGTCCACAAGAAGAGCTCCTGAACTGCCAATGGCAAGTCCTGCATCGGAAGCAAATTTTGTATTTGGTCTTACTCCGGCAGAGAGAATAACAAGATCACAGGGAATGGTGCCATTGGATGTTTCAACAGACTGCACCCCGGTCTCGTTATCTCCATTTATTTTCTCCACTTTCTGAGAAAGCATCACGTTTACATCATTTTTTTTAAGCTGGTTTTCCACAAGCCTGGCCATACTCTTACCTAGAGCCGTGGGTAAAACCTGATCTGCCATTTCGATAATGGTGGTCTCAATACCCCAGAGATCAGACATGGCTTCAGCCATTTCAATACCTATGGCTCCGGCTCCAATTACCACGGCTTTTTCCACATGCCCCTTGGAGATCTTATCCTTAAGATCTCTTGCATTGTGAAGGTTTGATACAGTAAAAACATCTGCAAGATCTGATCCTGGAAAAGGAGGCCGGAATGGAGTTGTCCCTGTGGCAATTACCAGTTTGTCATATTCCAGCTCTTCCTCTATGCCATCTTTGATATGACGTACAACAAGTTTTTTGTCTCTTCGCTTTATACCTGTTGCTTCAACACTGGATAGAATATTTATGCCCTTGCAGGTTTTGAAAAATTCAATGTCCCGCACGGCATGGGATGTAGTTGAATAGAGCCCTTCAAGGTCGGCCACATCACCACCAACATAGTATGGTATGCCGCATCCACCATATGATATCAGGCTGTCCCGGTCTATAACTGTTATTTCTGCATCAGGATCAATACGTCTCAGTCTGCAGGCAACTTTGGGTCCAAGAGCGACGGCTCCAATTATAACAACTTTTTTTGACATTATTTAACCTCATTTTTTATTTTCTGCTATAATATTATTTGAGTGTAACCAAAATGGTGCATAAAACCAAATTTTAAAAAAGCTAACCATTGATGCCAGTAGGGGCGAACGGCCGTTCGCCCCTACTCATATTATTTAATGTAAAACAACAAAAATTATTCTATTGGCAGAACCCTGTCCGCAAATCTTCTGAAAAGGAGCTGTTTAGCCATGGCAGCGATGCGGAAAAAGAAATTCACCCGGATATTATTGTTTTTTACAGCTGGGACAGGTCTCTGTATTTACAACATAGGGCTTTATATCAAGAATAGGAGTGTTGTCCAGCATATCAATACCTTTTACATGGATAACACTTCCATTAATGGATAAAACCTTTACAGTAGAGATACCAATGGGATTGGGGCGAATTGGGGAGCAGATACTGAATACACCCATTTTATCACTCCTGTTGCAAGGTGCCTGGACAAGAGAGTTCTCTGTAAATGCAGAACTTCTGTCAAAATTAAAAATCACGACAATCTCCTCACCAGGCTTGATATCTTTAAGTGCATTGAGATATTTTGCATCAATGTGCAAACTTCCCTCAGCATCTGAAACAGTCCAGTGACGTGGAATTTTTTCAGCATCGGTATGAACATATCCAATGGGTGTAAATTCAATTTTCAATTTTTTTTCTCCCTATTTTTTTTCTATGAAAATCAGCAGATCCTTGGAAGCTGCTCTCCTGTGAGCATATCAATAATTCTTTCTCCTCCAATGGCTGTATTCATAAAAACCTTGCCAGGATCTTTGGACACAACTTCACCAATAATAGCTGCATCTTTTCCAAATTCATCCTGTTTTATTATATCAAGCACTCTTGCGGCATCTTTATCTGCAACAAAGGCAAGCAGTTTACCTTCATTGGCAAGGTAAAGGGGATCAAACCCCAAAAGCTCACATATCCCCTGGACTGAATTTCTCACAGGAAGAGACTCTTCATTGATTCTGATTCCAACGCCTGACTGAAAGGCAATTTCATTTAACGTGGTGCCCACTCCACCCCTGGTGGGATCACGCAGCACATGGAGATCTTTTTCTGAATCAAGAATAGACTTTACCATTTTGTTCAAAGGAGCACTATCTGTTTTAATATCTGAATCAAACTTCAACCCCTCCCTGGAACTTAAAACTGTAATGCCGTGGTCTGCAATGGTGCCGCTGATTATGACCTTATCATTAGGTTTTGCCATGGAACCTGAGAGATTAACTTCCCTGGGAACCACACCAATACCTGATGTATTAATAAAAATCTTGTCAACCTTGCCTTTTGGTACAACCTTGGTATCCCCTGTTACTACTTTTACCCCGGCTTTATCAGCAGCACGTCCCATTGTTGCCAGAATTTTTTTCAGATCTTTTTCAGGAAACCCCTCTTCAAGAATCAGGCCCACACTGATATACAATGGAGTTGCACCGCACATGGCAACATCATTAACCGTTCCGTTAACAGCAAGATCTCCTA
>JAYEHB010000301.1:0-7427 GCA_034659375.1 Thermodesulfobacteriota bacterium | reverse complement strand
ATTCAAGACTCTTTTTTACATGGAGAATATAGATAATTGTAATAAATGAAATAATATGGAAAATATATCCAAAGACAAGACTTAAACGATCAATTCTCACAAGGGTTAACTGATAATCAAGAAAAGGGACTGTCAGTTCAGTGCCCATGGGAATGGAGATAAGATTTATAAAACCTGCCACAGGCAGCAGTACCACATATACAGACCTTACCCTTCCCTTTAAAAAAGGTATGAGAAAAGCACCCAGTATAAAGATAAAGGCCGGAGGAATACAGCAGTTATTCATAATAATCCTCCTCTCTTTTTACTAAGGGACGTAATACAAATCTTGAGATCAACACAAGCAAAACACATGCTACAAATCCAAACACAGCATAAAAAACAGGCCATGTCTCAAAGGGAAAATGGGCATGCTTATGCACAAAAAAATCCACAACAAAAAGAATAACAACTGAACTGAAAAAAATAACAAGCAGACGCTTTACATTTTCAGGCTTGTCAAACATATGTTTTTTTTCTTTTTCCACAATGACAACCTTTTATAATTAATGTTATCTACAAAGAGCTTAAGAACCCCAACAAGTACTCTTTACAACAAAACCAGGAAATATCAATAAGTCACACCGATAAAATACCGGAAGAGTCAGGTCAGGGTAGTTATGAATACAATAGCAAGATAAATCACACTTATGGAAAAAGTCAGTAAAAAGACCGGCAGATAACCTGGAACAGGTTCATGGGAAAGTTCATATTTTTCTTCTTTCATAGGGATTACCCTCCTATAATATTTTGAACAAACAGTTTAGCAAGATTTAGAAACGGCTGGGGATAGAAGAACAGAATCACAGAGATACCAGCAGTTATCACAGGAGGAGCAACACACCACAATGGAGCCTCGTCAACCTTATCCTCAAACATCATTTCATCTTTATGACAGAAGAATGCATTGTAAAATACCGGGAAAAAATATGCTGCATTTAAAAATGAACTTGAGAGAAGGACAAAGAGAAAAACAAGCTGTCCCGATTCAATTGTACCCAGCACAAGATACCACTTACTTATAAAGCCGCCACATGGGGGAAGTCCTATAACACTTAAGGCACCAAAAAGAAATGCTGTCATTGTTATGGGCATTTTTCTACCGATTCCCTTCATTTCGCTGATATTTTTAATGCCCGTGGCACAAAAGATGGCGCCTGCACAGAAAAAAAGTGTTATCTTGCCAAAGGCGTGCATGGCAATATGCAGCATTCCGCCAGTCATTCCAGAGGTTGTTAAAAGAGAGACACCAAGAATAATATATGAAAGTTGACCAATTGTTGAAAAGGCAAGTCTTCTCTTTAATCCATCCTGGGAAAGGGCAATAAGCGAAGCAACTATTATTGTAAATGAAGCAATAACAGATACAATAAAATTAATATTAAAATCTGCAAGAAATCCTGTCCCGACTATTCCGGTAAGCACCCTGACTACACTGAATGCTCCAACCTTGACAACTGCGACAGCATGGAGAAGAGCACTGACCGGGGTGGGGGCAACCATTGCCGCCGGAAGCCAGGAATGCATGGGCATAATAGCAGCCTTGGCAAAACCAAAGAGAAACATAAGAGTAAGCATAAGTCCCATGCCGGATGTAACATGACCTGCCATTACTCCCTGGGCTGCAAAATCAAGGGTTCCTGTAAAATGATATGTGATCAGCATGGCCGGTAGAGCAAGGCCAATGGAACCGCCGAGAATATAGAGCAGGTACTTTCTTCCTGAACTTTTTGCCTCTTGATCCTGATGATGTGTAACAAGAGGGTAAGTTGCAAGGGAGAGCATCTCGTAAAAGAGATACATGGTTAAAAGATTTGCTGAAAACGCCACACCAATTGTTGCAGATAATGCCACGGCAAAAAATGAAAAATATCTGGTCTGGCTGTGCTCATCAAGGCTTCTCATATAACCAACTGAATACATGGATGTAACAATCCAGAGAGTTGAAGCCACAATGGCAAAGAGCATTCCAAAGGCATCAACCCTGAAACTGATACCAAGATCAGGAAAGATCTGTACCACTGTATACTCAATAACTCCTCCGTTAAGAACAAAAGGAAGCATTGAAAGAACAAGTATCAGTTTAATGGCTGCAGCAATAAAAGTCCATGCCTCCCTGGTATTTTGCGATCTTGAAGAGATAATAAAGGGGATTGCAAAAAGAGAGACCAGAACAGCAAGAAAAGGTTTTATGGAAATTAAGGTTTCAATTGACATGCTATATAATTCCTGTTGGTATGGCAAATTGAAGAATATTTGTAACTATTGTACCTGAATACAATCCAAGCACTATAAGCATCCCTGAAACAAAGAGAAACGGTATGAGCATACCCAATGGAGCTTCTCTTACCACGGAGACTGCACCACCACCTGAACCATGGGAGGCGGCATGGTGATGGTCTACAAAAGGCTCGAAAAATGATATTTCAAAAAGCCTGAAAAAAAGAACTGCATTAACAAGTGAACAAAAAATCAAAGCAGCAACGAAAAAGTAATTACCAGCAGCTATCCCGCCCGAGACAAGATACCACTTACTGAAAAAGCCGCATGTTGGAGGAACTCCTATAATTGAAAGCCCCCCAATAACAAAGCCTGCCATGGTAAAAGGCATACTGGCAAAAAGTCCTTTTAAATCATTGCGTGACTCCCCGCCTGTTTTCCAGAAAAATATTCCTGCTGCCATGAAAACCGCAAGAGTCATCACAGCATCATTGACTATATGAAGTATGGAGCCTGATATTCCAAGCCGGTTACCAAGAAAAAAACCGCCAACCATATATCCAACTTCTGAAATAATGATATATGAGAACATCCTCTTATAATTTTTCTGGGCAAGGGCAGAAAGAGAACCAAAGACCATGGTGGCTATTGCCAGCCATACCATGATTTTACCACAATCCAGATGATCAAAAACATAATCTGCAGTAAACACATAAAGGCAGATTCTGATCATAATATATACTGTAACCTTTGTGGTAAGAGGTGCAATCAAACCTGCAGAAACTGTGGATGATTCAGAATAAGCCCCGGGCAGCCAGCCGTGAGCCGGAAACATTGCCATTTTCACAAAAAGCCCGGCAAGACAGATGATAAAAGCAAAAAGCACAATGGAAGAGTCCATCATTCCTGGAATTATGGAGGCAAGATCCCCCATATTCAAAGAACCGGTGGCAATGTAAAGATACCCTACTCCAAGAAGATAAAATGTTGCCCCTATGGTTCCAATAAAAAGATAATTAAGAGTGGCAAGAGGTGCTCTCTTAGTTCCAAGACCGATCAATGCATATCCGGACAAAGATACAATCTCAAGTAAAACATAGAGATTAAAGGCATCGCCTGTGGCGGTCATACCAATGAGACCTGCTGTAAAAAGCAGATAAAGAGAATTAAATGCACCCTCTTTATCTTTAAATTCTCTTTTAATATTATCTTTATTAAAAATAAGATTAGTCAGAGCAACTGCTGTAATAACAACAAGTACAATGGCACTTAAGTGATCAATCACATAAACAATTCCCATGGGAGCAGCCCAGCCTGCCAGCCTGTATTCCAGGGTAAGCCCTGTTGTGACTACCTGGACAAGAAGCCCTGCAGCAGAGAGAAACGAAAGAAACAGAGCTGTCACTGCAACGGGAAAAGGAACTCTTCTGTCAATCCAGCCTGAAGCCGCAGCAACAAGGCAAGCAAAAAGAGGTACAACAATAACTAGTGCAGGAAGATTACTGGTCATAAATCACTCCATTTGATCGATAAGCTGTTTGTTGATTTCATCCTCCTCAAGGGTGCCGTACTCTTTGTAAACCTTGATTGCAAGAGCAAGGGCAACACCAAGAGTTGCAACACCGACAACAATTGCCGTGAGCATGAGTACATGGGGAAGAGGGTTGATATAATCAATGGCATTGAACAGAGCATGACCTGCACCATGGTCTGATCCATGGCCGTGCTGAAGAATAGGAATGGTTGCACCTTTTTTGCATCCAATGGAAACATAGAAAAGAATCACTGCGGTCTGAAAAATACTCATACCCACAATTTTCTTTACCAGATTATTCTTTGCAATCATTGCATAAAGTCCAACCATCATAAGAATGATGTATGTCCAAAAATTTGCTTTGGCAATAATCAGTGACAGTATTGATTCCATGTTAATCCTTTAAGGTCATGAAAAACCACTAAATCTTAATTAAATATAACAAAATTAAGACATAATAATATTTCTTTATTAAAATGCAAGCACCTTAAACGGCCGAAACCCTCGGCCTCTATTCCTTAGTCCTATCAAATTATCAAGAGCTTCAGGAACTGCTTTTCTAATTATGTTCAATGCTCCATTTAGATCTGCATTGAGTAAACCCTTAGACCATTTGTACATCCCTCTCTTTACTCTTTTGCCTGAAAAAGAGAGTTTATTCTTTTTTGAATAAGAATGATAAATCTATAAAATTTTTACAATTCGGCATTATGTGTCTTTCAACTCTTTTCATTAGTCAATTCCTTAATTAACTTTCTTTTAACGTACTGCAATCGCATGACTTTCATTGTTTGTTGTGGCCGATTCAGTAACCATGCTCCGGCCGGTTTCTGCCCTTTAGACCATGCCGGTTATTTAGAGTCCTTCATCCTGTTTTCCGGCTGAAGAGAGGTTATAATAAATCCATATCATGACAGACATTACAGCCAGAGCAACTCCGATTTCAACGGCAAGAATACCATGGGATCTTGCCATTACCCTGTCTGTTCCAAAAAGCGGTGCCAATGCACTGTAATTAAGAAAATTTTCACCAAAAATAATACAGAGAGCCCCTGTACCTGCATATAGAAAAACACCTGCACAACTTAAAATAGCAGCACTTTTTTCACCGATTCTTCTAATAGCAGCTCTAAGGTTACGGGATATGGCAAAAAGAATCACAGAAGCACCAAGTATAACTCCACCCTGAAATCCACCCCCGGGACTGTGATGTCCATGGGCAACCACATATAGAGCAAAAAGCTGGATAAAAGGAATAACAAGGCGGCATGCGGTCTTAATAATCATATCAAAGGGAACCCAGGCGGCATCAATTCTCATAAAAACAGATGAATTGTCCGGTATTTTCTTGCCCTCTTTAACCCGCAGAGTCACACCAGTTGGTACATGCCTGTAATATTTATGCTTTTTATCATCTTCAAAAATTCTTAAGAGAAAAAAACAGGCAATTCCTGCTGTAAGAATAACAGTTGTTTCAAACATTGTGTCATACCCTCTGTAATCAGCAAGCACAGAGGTTACAATGTTGGGAACAGATGTATCTGTCATGGTGTGCTCAATATAATATGGTGAGAGATGTGTAGAGGCAGGAGAACTGCCGTCTCCCCAATCTGGAAAATCAGCAGCAAAGAAAATTAAAAGCACCCCGCAGAGCAGTATGGTTATTTTTCCTAATGTCTTCAATCTTTTGTCCTCCTTGTTGTATGAAAAACTGCTGCAACGCAGAAAACAGTACTGACACCGGCACCAACAGTTGCCTCGGTAAAGGCAACATCAACAGCACCCATTATTGCCCAGAGCAGACACATGAGAAAACTGTAAGCACCAAGCAGGATAGCAGCACTTAAAAGATCTTTAACATTTATTGCTGCAATACCACAAATTATCACCAACACAAGAATAATCAGATCAAGTTGCCATATCATATCAATATCACCTTTTATCCTTATTTTTTTTCCATGGCATTAAACCGGCTCTTACACCTGCATCCACAATGGCATGGGTTGCAGTGGGGCTTGTAATAAAAACAAAGACTACTATAAGAATAATCTTTAGAGCAGAAAACAAATTTACTGCAGAAAAATCGTGGAGAACATAAACTGCCATGCCTGCCATGGAGAGAAATAACCCCATGGTATCCAGCATACCGGCAGAATGAAGTCTTGAATAAAAATCAGGCAGCCTTATCACACCAACAGAACCACCGAGAAAAAAGACAAGACCAATGGTTATTAAAACAATAGAAATCACAATCATAGCTCCATCTCCTCTTCAAGACCTTTTCTTTTGTGGAAATATCTGGAGGCTGCAAGCACTGCAATAAAATTAAGAAGAGCATAGGCAAGAGCAATATCAATAAACATATCAACTCTCTGATATACAAATCCTATCATTATCAACAGAACTGTTGTTTTACTGCCAATGGCATTAACACCCATGATGCGATCCAGAACGGTAGGTCCTTTTACAGCCCTGTACAGAGGAATCCCCATTACTAAGGAAAGTACAATGGCTGAATATAGAATAAAACTGTCCATTATTCACCAAAAATTTTGGCAACCCTTTTCTCCATGTCACCGGGAAGAGGAGCTGCAGATTCATCATCAATGGCATGAACTACCATGTCACCGTAAACCGAAAGAGAAACCGTTATGGTTCCAGGGGTCAGAGTTATTGAATTGGCAAACGTAACCAACCCCATATAATCCTTAATACTGCTTTTAAATTGTATCAGTTGAGGATTTATTCTCTTATTCATATCAGGACTTAAGACAAGTTTTAAAACATGAATATTGGCAAGAATAATCTGATAGATGAGCCAGGGCATATATAGTAAAAATCTCATCCAGAGAAGAGGCAGTTTGTTAATGTTCGGTATGGTTATTAAAAGATCTGAAGTAAACCACGCAACAAGCAGACAGGAGATAACGCCCAGAGTTAAATGAAAAAAATCAAACCTGCCTGAAAACACTACCCAGAATAGAAAAAGAATCAAAAACGTGATAAAAAAAGACGCTTTGTTTTGCCCTGTTTTCATTTGCTCTGTTTTCAAAAGAAAAACTCCATTCTTAATTTTTTAACGACCCACATGGCAGACCGACCTGCCACAACAAAAAAATGAAACTCCCATGACCATAGAACATTGGACGAAATTTCATTTGGTTTGTGTATCCAAGTTTTTAAAAGATGTCAAACACTTTTTTTAAAAAAATCACAAAAGACGCAGATTCCACCATTTTGGCTCTATGGCAATACCACAATTAAGCAAAATCCAAGGAATTGCTAATTAATTGAATTTACAGGCTGTCCCGCCTTATGTTGGCAGCCGAAAAAACTACCTGTATAATCATTAAAAGTATTATTTGTTTGACAATACTATTTAAAAATATTATTTGTATTGTAACTCAACTTTCTGGATTGTGCAGGTCAAGGCCTGGACGCTGCGTGAGATAGGGTTTTGAGACTTTAACCGGTAAAATTAAGGTCAGAAAGTTGAGTATGTAATATAATCGGCATACCCTGAAGGGCAGAAACTGGCCGGAGCATGGTTATTGCTCATCGGTCACAATACCCTAAAGGGCAGAAACCAAAAAATGAAAGTCAATGATTACAGTCGTTTATACGGACTTTCATA
>JAYEHB010000300.1:0-7441 GCA_034659375.1 Thermodesulfobacteriota bacterium | reverse complement strand
CATTCAATCAAGGGCATGTCGGCCAACACAGGATGCCTGGCCATTTCTGAGATTGCCGAAGAGATGGAAACGGCCGGTAACTCCGAAAACCTTATGCAGATGAAGACACTTATCCCCGAACTGGAAAGGCAGTTTGAAATATGTATGGCGGAAATAAAAAAAACAGAGGCTGAGGATGGAAGACGGTTTTAGCTTTTAACATCTTGATTGATAGTCTGGTATAGTTTGCACTAAGAAAAGCAAGTTCCTGTCAGGAGACACGGGCACTGGTATCTCACCGGAACACCCGGAAAAGGCCTGACCCCGTTTTCGAAACATCAGAAATAAAAACTTGATCATCGAGTTAAAGGAGTTTTATGATTTCAGACAATGATATAAAAAAAGCCAGGATCATGATTGTTGATGACACCCCGGTCAACCTTTACCTGCTGGAGGCCATTGTCACCACTGCCGGATACCAGCATGTCACAACTGTATCTGATCCCCGGGAGGTGGAGACCCTGTACCAGGAACTGGAACCCCATCTGGTGCTGCTGGATATCAGCATGCCCCACATGGACGGGTACCAGGTCATGGAGCGGTTAAAGACCATTGAAAAAGATACTTATATCCCGGTCATGGTCTTAACGGCGATACAGGATAATGAAACACGGAAAAAAGCCCTGGCATGCGGAGCCCAGGATTTTTTATCCAAGCCTTTTGACAACACGGAGGTATTAACCCGGATCCGAAACATGATCAAGGTCCGGCTGCTTCACACCCAGATTCAGAACCACAATGTTATTCTGGAAGAGCAGGTGAGGCAGCGCACCAGAGAACTGGAAAACACCCGTCTTGAAATCATCCGGAAGCTGGGGCAGGCGGCTGAATACCGGGATACGGAAACCGGTGCCCATATTATCCGGATGAGCCGGATGTGCGCAGTGTTAGGAGAGCTCTCCGGTCTTTCCAGCCAGGAGACCGAGCTGCTGCTCAACGCCAGCCCCATGCACGATGTGGGAAAAATCGGAGTCCCGGATGCCATCATGCTGAAACCCGGCCGTCTCACGGCAGACGAATGGCGGATCATGACCGAACATACCCTTATCGGCGACAAGCTCCTTGAAGGCCATGATCATGAACTGATGAACACCGCCAGACAGATTGCCCTGACCCACCATGAAAAATGGGACGGTGCCGGATATCCAAAGGGGCTGAAACAGGATGCCATCCCGTTGTGCGGACGAATTGCCGCACTGGCGGACGTGTTTGACGCCCTGACATCAAAACGGCCGTATAAGCAGCCCTATCCGGTGGAAAAAGCACTGGCCATTATCCATGAATCCCGGGGCACCCATTTTGACCCGAATCTTACAGATCTGTTTTTAGACAACATAGACCGGTTCATTCAGATCAAAGAAGAGTTGTCTGATGATGCGGATGTGCCCGGCGGGGAGTTTGAATACAGTGAACGGGACAGCCACCGGTCAGGCCGGGACAAAGGAGAGGGAAAATGACGGCAATGATCAATCCCATATCTGTGCCGCGGCCCTTTGGTGGGACCGCTGGTCTGGAAGTATCAGCTTCACCTGTGCTGGAAATCCAGGCGGGCTTCTGGTTGCCGCCGGGCCCGACGGCCGCCTGAACTTCCGGGAACTGGCCGGGGGCGGCATGGTGCTCGGGGCCCTCAAGGATCATGACCTGTTCCAGCCGGGAAGAGAGACCCTGACGCCGGGCTCTTTTTCGGTGTCTTCAGGCAGGTCACCGGCGAATCCAAAACCTTTAAAATTACAGGGGGCGGGCCGACTGTATTGAAATTGGCCGCTTTTTTTCAGCTGACAAAACTGTTCACCATATCAGGAAGTGAGAAAACACAATGATGGATCAGGATGAATTGGTCACTGTTTTTGTGGAAGAGTCCGTTGAACACCTGGAAACCATTGAACCGGATCTGCTCAAAATGGAAGAGACCCGGGAAAGCGTAGATCCCGGCATTGTGAACAGCATATTCCGGGCCGTGCACAGCATCAAGGGTGCCGCCGGTTTTTTCGGGTTCAACAATATCGGGCCCCTCTCCCACCGCATGGAATATCTATTACTCAATGATCAAATTTTTTTCATCCGGCTTTATTTGTGATCCTAGCTGGCTGACTCTGTACCAATTTTTTCAACTATTCCGAAATCTCCCAGGATTAAATACATACAGGGAATTGCCAGTAACACCAGCAGGGTACTTGCCATTAAGCCAAAGGTCGTGCTGATTACCAGGGGAATTAATATCTGAGCCTGAAGGCTTGTTTCAAATAAAAGCGGCAGCAGACCGGCAATGGTGGTGGTTGAGGTTAACAGCACTGCCCGAAATCTTGACCGGCTTGCCTGGAAAGCTGCCTGGTGCATGGACAGCCCTTCTTTTCTGGCGTTTTTCAGGAAGATGACCAACAGGATGGAATCATTGACCACGACTCCGCCCAGGGCGATAAATCCCAGCAGACTCGGCATACTGATGGGCACTCTCATAAGACCATGTCCCAGGATAACACCAATTAATGAAAATGGGATAGCAACCATCACAATGAGCGGTTCCGTGTAGGTTTTAAACTGAAAACTAAGCAGAATAAAAATCCCGATAAGCCCAATTACCAGGGAGCCAAACATAGATTTTCTGGCGGTGTTCGTCTCTTCAAGAGAACCTGCAACAGTCAGCTTTAAATCTGGATATTTCCCATTAAATTCGTTAAAATAAGTTGTGTAAAAAAGATTCATCAACTCATTTGTGTTGACAAGACGGGTATCCACGTCTCCACGCAGAGTAACTGCACGCATGCCGTTAAAACGTGCAATACGCCCCCATCCTTTATCCATCTTCCATTTTACCACTGCCCTTAACGGAACCAGGCTGTTGTCGGCAAGAATAAGATTGAAATTTTCAAGATCTTCCAGACTGTTCCGATCCATATCAGCAAACCTCACCTCAATTTCATAGGATTCTTTTCCGACCTGAACTTCATCGGCTTTAATTCCCTGGAATGCTGCCCCCAGCTGACGGCATACACCGTCTGCATTAATGCCGATACCGTAAGCACCGTCCCGCATCTGCATCCTAAGTTCCGGTTTACCTGGTCTTAAATCATCTGCCAGGTTTACCACTCCTTTAAACTGGTAAAACCATTTTTTTAAATCCGTTACTGCTTTTTTCATTTCAGTGAGATCTTTTCCCCTCAGCCGAATTTCAATGGGACGGCCGCCGGGTCCAAAGCCCGGCTCACCCAGGGTTAAACTGAGTACGTCCGGCAGTGCACCGATTTCCCTGCGCAGCGTGGACAAATAGGCATCAATGGTACCGGATCGTTTGTTTGAGGTCAGCAGATCCACGGTTATAGTGGCAACATGGGGCCCGTTTTCAAAGGCTTCTGTATTTAGATTATATTGAACATAGACATTTTGAATCAGATCATGGTTGTCTGGCTGCTGGGGTTTATATTTCTCATTGGTACGTTCCAGGGCATCCATTATCTTTGTTATCACTGCTTCTGTACGCAAAAGAGGTGTCCCCTGGGGCATCAGCAGCCGAACAGTAACAAGGTCGCCTTCCATTTCAGGAAATCCCTGAAATTTTATGTTTCCAGATGCTACCATACCCAACGAAAAAATAAATATCCCCATGACACATGCAATAAAAAGGTATCTCCATTCTAACAATACATCAATTGTTCTACCCAATAGACGGTCACGCATCCAGATAAAGAAAAGATCGAAACTCTGCCTGAAACGGTTTGGTTTACCCTGCCCAATGCTGTGCATGGAATGATTGAGGTGAGCCGGAAGAATACAAAAGGCCTCGATGAGACTGACTGCCATGACAAGGATCAGCATCATGGGCACAACCCGCAGAACCTTACCGATCTGTCCCTGGAGAAAAGCCAGGGGACCCAGAATACAAATGGTTGTGAGAAAAGAAGAAATAACGCCTGGAGCAACTTCGCTTACACCGTCCACAGCAGCATCCAGCGGAGATTTCCCTTTTTGCCGGTGGGCCATGATATTTTCCGTTAAAACAATGGCATCATCCATCAGCAGCCCCAGAGCCATGAGCATGCCGACCATGGTAAACATATTAATACTGAGCCCCAGATGCGGAACAATAATAAATGCACCTAAAAAAGAGACGGGCAGTCCCATTGCCACCCAGAAAGATACCCGAAAATTGAAAAACAGCCACATGGTGAGAAATACCAGTAACAAGCCCTGGAGGCCATTTTTTATCAGCATTTCCAGGCGGTCTATAAGAATACTTGTCTGATCCTGGGTGATGGTCAACTCAATCTGGGGATGACGCCCACGCTCATTTTGTATAAAGTCCTTTACTTTTTGAGCAACCTTAATGGAATCCTGGTTTTTCGTTTTTTTGATATTCAGAAGAACACTTCTTTTGCCCTGGGTCATGATTTTATCTTCATCAAGCTCAAAAACATCTTTAATCTGTGCAATATCTCCAAGGCAAATCTCTCCGCCATATGTATCAGCCAGAATTACCAGTTTTTCAAAACTTTCAGGTGTGCGCCGCTGATCCACAAATCGAAGCAGGATATCTCTCTCCCGTGTTTCAATGGTGCCAAGGGGCATGTTTTTGCTTTGAGCAGCAATGCGGTCAGCCACCAGAGACGTACTGAGTCCTAATCGGCGTAAGGCATCATCAGACAGGGAAACCCGCAGTTGATGATCAGATAAACCAGATATATTGATCAACGAAATTCCGGTTTCCTGCATCCTCTCCTTAAGGTCTTCACAATAAATCTTTAGCTCCGGCACGCTCATGGGCCCTGAAACAAGCAGGGACAGAACAGGATCTGTCCGTCCAAGTTCCGATATAACTGGATCTTCCACTTCCTTTGGAAAATCATCAATAGCATCAACTTCAGTTTTAACATCACTGGTAAAAGTCTGAATATCACCACTGTCTGCCATTTCAACAATTATTACGGCAAACCCCTCCCTGGCATCAATGCGGATTTCTTTTACAAAATTAATTCCGTCAACTGCGTCTTCCACACGCTGGCAAATCACCTCTTCGACATCTTCTGCTGTAGCTCCTGGATAGAGGATACGAATCTCCACTTCACTGGGTGCAAAATCTGGTTGTGTTTCCCGCAGGATATGCGGCATGGTTATAAGACCTGCAACAAAAAAGACTATCATTAACAGATTGGCAGCGGTTGGATGGTGAGTAAAAAAGCGGATCATTTATTCACCTCTTTCCCCCGGCTTATTGCCCGCAGGTGCTGCAGCAGACTGTCATCGGGTACAGGAGCCACTTTCATCCCGATTATTGCCGGCGACGGATCAGATACAATAATAGTTTCACCGCCTGCAAGCCCAGATTTGATCACAACAAATTCTGACTGGGCAAAATCCACAACCACTTGCTTTTTCTGCAGCCTGCTTTCATGGTCAACAATAAATACGTAATTTTCATGTCTTGCTGATCTCGGCAAAACAATACTTTCCGGCCGCACTGGTGCCATAAGTTCCACCTTGCAGAACATTCCCGGCGTTAAAGGAGGACGTACACCCGGAATAATTTTCTCATAGGGACGATCAACTGCTGCCACAACCTTGATTTCTCTGGTTTTCGGATCTACCACCTCACGGAGTCTGTCTATTCTGGCTTTCCATTGTATTGACAAATCACCACTCTGCAGGCTGACAAGGACATTAATATCGCTGAACAGCTGCTTAAATCCATCACTGTTCAACCCTGGCTGAAAGCGAGTGCGCTTTGACCTGCTTAATAAATTGCGGATCTGCTCGATCCTGAACCTGGCATCAATTTCAGTAACATCGATGCTGAAAGCTTTAAAAAGCGACTGCCCGGTACGCAGAAACTGACCAGCTTCAATGTTTACATCACCAAGCCGGCAGTCAAAGGGTGCTTTTATTATTGTTTTGGCAAGATCTATCTCTGCCTGTTTCAGATTGGCTTGCTGTACTGCCATTGCCGCATTAAAAGCTTCTATCTTTGACGGAATCAAAGAGAGTCTGTTTTCAAGTTCCCGAACAATCTTTTTCTGCTGAAGAAAATTTCTCTCCTCCTGGTCAACCTGATTTTGGGAGACGGCATTACGCTTTAACAGAGTAAGATTTCGTTCAAGGGCTTTTTTGGCAAGCTTAAGCGAACGCTGCTCAACCGCAATCAAGCTCTTTATATTTTGCTTATCTTCTGCCAGTTCTTTAATGTGAGCCCTGGTTTCTTTAACGCCTGCCTCTAACCGGGCGGCTGCCAGTTTGTATTCCGTGGAATCTAACTTTATCAACACACTTTCTGCATCAACTCTTTTTCCTGATTTTAAATGCGGGTCTATGGAGACAACAGTTCCTGCAACTTCCGCAACAGCCTCCCATATCCTGCCGGGTTCGGCAACGCCGTACCCTGTTATCCCTGGCACTAAGTTAACAAGCGGTACAGTTATTACACGAAACACACTGACCGATTCTGCTGCAGGTTTTCTAACAGGGCCGGTGCGATGCATCATCAGGTACGCCGCCACCACCACGGCAGCCGCAACCGGCAGAATTGTCAACAAACGTTTAATATATCTACTTCTTGATTTTGTCATGGGCCTCCTGGTTTCTTGTGCAGTTTTATATATAAAAGTCCTTCCAACTATTTGGAATCAAATGACTTTCATTCTTTGTTGTGGCCGATGCAGTAACCATGCTCCGGCCATGCCGGTTATAAACAACATGCCCATCAAAAAATTATAAAAAAACATAAAATATAAAATATAATTTTTAAACACCGGTATGACCAACGCGTGGTCATCTGTTTTTGGCTGCACCGGAAAATAAAACCACCATGATTACAATATGTTGGACAAACTTTCATCTTAAATACTCAACTTTCTGGATTGTGCATGTCAAGGCCTGGACGCTGCGTGGGGTTTTGAGACTTTAACCGGTAAAATTAAGGTCAAAAAGTTGAGTTAAATATCTCTGTTTTTGTTTTTCAAAACTTTAAACGATAACGACAATAACGAAAACCTGATCCTTTATATCTTCAATGTCTGATAAAAACTTGATTATCGAATTTTAAATACCCTTTTCAAGCCGTCTTACGGTAAAGAGACTGTAATTCAGATTCTGGTTAAATTTTATGCAACATAGATTTTAAAATCAGGTGAGCGGTATTTTTCAACAATTTTGTGCACGCCCTGGACAGCCTGGGCATTTTCCCTATCAGTTAAAGACTCCCTTTAAAAATTCAAGGGTGAAATTAGCACTTAAAGTTCTCATTGTCAAATTAAAATGACAGAAATATTTAATTTATAAAATAGGTAGTTTTAATTTCCAAAGGGCAGGGTATAAACCTTCGCCTTTAGGCGGAATTGTCTTTAGCAATTATTTTTAGTATAATTACCTCTAAAAATTATAGAGGAGATTATACAAATGAACCATGAACGTTATC
>JAYEHB010000299.1:0-7459 GCA_034659375.1 Thermodesulfobacteriota bacterium | reverse complement strand
CATCTGCGATATATTGGTTGATTTGCTGTTTGAGTTTCATATTTTTTCCATAGAATTGGGATATTTTGGAATTAAATTATTCTGGAGAGATTCTCAGCGTTCTGCGCGGAACGCAGAAAAAAAAATAGTTTTAGCTTTTTTTTCCCATTGTTTTTCTTGAAACATTTTAAAAATTTTTGGAGAAGTATATCCCAAAGAAGCTAAAATCATAATAATGAACAAAAACTTGAAAAAGAAATAGAATTTGAAAAAAAGTTTACAGAAAAATTTGGGTATTTTAACAAAAGAAAGCAGGAAATGGATGGATTTGATGATATTGAACTTGAAATGAAAAACCTTGAATTAAGAAAAAACAAAAATGACAGAGAAATTATTGCGAATAATAATTTTTTAAAAATTATTAACAGGGTTAAAAAGGAGAAAGAATCATTGAACAAATCTGTCACTATAAGACTTGAAGAGGCTCAGGATAAAATCAATAATTATAAGCATCTGTTATTATTGAAACATAATTAATTTTATAATTTTATAAGGAGGTAAGAGATTATGACACAGAAAGATATCAAAAAAAAAGGAATAACCGGATTTACAGCCAGAGTTTTAAATGAAGTCGGAGCGGCTGTTGTAAATCTGTATGATTTTGGGGCAGG
The DNA here is from genome assembly GCA_034659375.1 of Thermodesulfobacteriota bacterium. Classification (GTDB taxonomy): domain Bacteria; phylum Desulfobacterota; class Desulfobacteria; order Desulfobacterales; family Desulfobacteraceae; genus DATFJZ01. The sequence continues at coordinate 6,809 of JAYEHB010000299.1, read as the reverse complement.
AGCTGCCGGCGGTCTTTTTTCTTTCAGTAAAAAAACATCATCAAAAATTATTAGAAAAAGTGTTGATTATGTTTCCCCTGATGAATCAAAAATTATCAGGGACAGAATAAAGATAAAGCAAGTAAAAATTGAAAAAATTTATACTAAAATAGGCAAAGAGGAAACAAAACAGTCCCAGGCAGATAAGAAAGATTCTGAAACATCTGAAAATATCAAAAAATTAATTTCTGATGTTAAAGAATATGAAGGCCAGATAAAAAAACTTCAAGGCACTGAGGCTGAAATTGAAAGAAAGAAGATAGAAGCTATAGAGGAAAAGAAAAAACAGGCACAAGAGAAGAAAGAAGCAGAAAAAATTGCAAAAGCCAGAAAAAAAGAAAACAGGGGAATTCCGGCAGGGGATGCAGTTAAAAAAGCGATAGCATCTTCTCTTAAGACTTATGAATTTGGCTCTGTTTCTGAAAAAACAAAATTTGAAAAGGTTGCAAATGACCTTCTTTCAAAAGATCAGGAAATTAGAATATTAGCTGCCAACGAGTTTGCAAAAATGAAAAATGAAGCTGCAGTGCCTGTACTTACCGAATCTGCAGGTATTGGTGATACGGATCTTACCTTAGAAATTATCAATGCTTTGATAAGCATAGGCAGTGTCAATGCAGTTCCTCTGTTCAAAGAAAAAATTACAGACAAAAGCTACAGAATCCGCATGGCATGTCTCAGAGGGATCTACAAGCTTGCAGAAGGTGATACTCAAGCATTGCAATTAATGGCAAATGCAGTAAAAGACAAACACCCCGAGGTAAGAAAATCTGCTGTTACATTTACTGGGTGGCAGGATAATTCAGAAGCTGTACCTGCACTGGTCCAATCTTTAAGGGATGATGATACCGGCGTGAAAAAAGCAGCATTATCAGCACTTGCAACCATTCGTGACAAAGCAACAGTTCTTCCGATTATCAGAATCCTGGCCGATGATAATTCTGATATAAGGCAAAAAGCCCTGGATACCATACAGGTAATTACCGGTGAAAAGATTGATTTTGATATGAAGGCTAAAGGAAAGAATCGGTCAAGTGCAATGGATAATCTGGCTGACTGGTGGGAGAAAAAAAGAACAGGAGACGCAGAACTTTCCACTAAAGAAGAACAACCGGAGAAAAAGACTGCTCAAGCTGAAATAACCGGCAAAGAAGAACAACCGGTGGAAAAGACTGCTCAAGCTGAAATAACCGGCAAAGAAGAACAACCGGTGAAAAAGACTGCTCAAGCTGAAATAACCGGCAAAGAAGAACAACCGGTGAAAAAGACTGCTCAAGCTGAAAAAAAACCAACAGACTGGTAAGAGATTCAGCACCGCAAATAACAAACTATAGCAAGGAGATTTTAAATGAATGAATCAGAATTAAGCGTACAGGATAAATTGCTTCTTTCTGAGATAAAGAGACTTGAACAGGAAGATGAAAAACTGATAATTCAGTTGGAAAAATCATACAACTTGCTTAACACAAAAGAACAAACAGAAAGTCGATTGCAAAAAAATCTGGACAAGCTCAAGGACAAAGTTTTAAATTTTATCTCTGAAGAGAATATCGGTTTATCTCAAAAAGATTTTTTATACTCAGAATATGAAAAGCTGCGTTATATTTATGACTCAGTATCTGACAAATATGAAGAAAATATGAAAGACGTTGAAGATATTATGAAAGATGTCGGCTTTATGAAAGGTGAAATCGAAACACTTCAATCCCAGACACAGATACTTGAAGCAGAAATTCCATATGCATTTAAAAATTCGGAAAATCTTGACAACCGTGTGAAGATAACATTTTTCAGAGCATTAGATAATATTCAAAAGAAAATTAATGATGTTCAAAAGAAAGCCGAGGTCATCTATTACAAAAAAGGAGAAATGTGATGGCACTTGAAACTTTTCAAAACACTGACAATAAAAGCAGTGTTACTGATCAGGCAAAAAATGAGATGGCGCAGCATACACCCGAAAAAGCAGCAGGCATAGAAGGGGTGGAATTAAAAACAGAGGGTCAGTTGAGTGAAGGTATTGAGCTGCCTGAACTTAAAGGACTTGATATCCTTAAAGAGGGTACCTATGCAATTGATCCTGAAAAGACAATCTACAATATGGTTGCTGTCGTCAAGAAGATGGAGGTTCAACTTCACGAGACCCTGCATTTAAATTCTGATCTTGAAAAGGATTTTAATGATTCCAAGGTGCTGATTCTTGATTTAAAAGCTGAAAAGGCTGAACTTGAAAATATCATTTTACGCATGAAAGAGGAAATACCATCACAAAGAGAACTTCAAATGGAAATTGAGTACCTGATAGATGAGAGAAATTCTGCCCAGGGCAAAATAGGTGATCTAAAGCATAAAATTATAGAGCTGAACAAAAATGCAGAACAGCAAAATGAGATAATATCTAACCTGAAAGAGGATAAAAAAAATAATAAAGTTGAATCAGACTATCTTATAATAAAGCTTGATTCTTTAATGAAGAACAATAGAATTCACCTTGATGAGATAAAAAAGCTGAATCGTGAAAATCTTGCAAAAGATGAAAAAAGAAAAGCACTTGAGCAGGAACTGAAAAAAGCGGATGAGGAAAGATTCAGAATGTATAGGGGGAAGATTATATGATTCAAAAAAAATTTAAGAAACATGGCTCTTCTCAAAATAAAAAATCAGATGAATTGGATGAATTAAAAGAAAAAAGAGATAAGCTGAAAAAAGAGAATGAGCTGAAAAAAAATGAGATTAATGGAATTTCAGAAAAGATTGAAAAGATTGATAATTCTATATTCAAAACAACTAATGATATTGAATCGTATGAAAAAAGAGCAAAAGAGTACCCTGACAAGATCGAGACCCTGACAATAGAGAATGATTCACTCCTTGATCAGGTAAATAAAATCAGACATAGAATTAACAGTGTTAAATCTGATGAAGAGAGTGCTCTGCTGCTGATGGATACATTAATGGAGGAATATGAAGAGTTGACAAATGATAGAACAGATCTGTCAAAAAGAATTAAAACCCTTCATAAGGTTACAGAAGACCTTGATTTTGAGAAAAAACAAAAACTTCCAAAATTAAAAAAATATGATAAAATGCTGAAAAATGCATGGTATGAGATGCAGGAGACTGAAAACAGCATGGATGTTTCATTAAAGCTCTGGCAAAGAAAATCAAATTATAACAGATCGTCCGGCGAATAATGTCATCATCCCGTCTTTTTATTATAAAATATGACAATCATTCAAAAGAAATAAAACAGCTCATTGAATATGAACAGGGCAAAGGCATAGCTTCAATAGTATGGAATCGAGCAGGTGGATTTACCATTTATGATGATTTTCAGATTTATCCTTTATCTGAAAATATCGATTCAGTTTTAAAAGAACCAGAAGAAGCTGTTAAATTTATCCTTAACAGAGTGCAGACAAAAGTTGTTTATATATTGGAGGATTTTCATCATTATATCGGCAGCCAAAGCACGGTTCACCCTGATATTGGCAGGATACGCTCTTTGATAAAACAAATAGCCATGGAATTTACCAAAAGGGAAGAAAAGCTTTATCTTTTTGTACCCTCTTCCTATGAATTGCCTGATGAGCTGATTTCATTTTTTGATGAAACCCATGATCAAAAAAGAAAATCAACAAAATTTCTGGATAAATACGGCATTCTGCTTACAGAGGAAGATTATATTCATAAATCAAAGCCTGTTATCGGGGTTGAGGTTCAAATAGAGAGGGTGATCCAGATACTCTCTCAGATGGAGACCAACAATCCCCTTCTTGTGGGGCATCCCGGAGTTGGCAAGACTGCAATTGTAGAAGGGTTTGCACGGGCACTTTTTAATGATAATGTGCCGGCCGGGCTTAAAGGAAGAGTACTCTACCTGATATCTTTAAATAACCTTGTTGCCGGGACAAAGTACAGGGGTGAATTTGAACAAAGGCTTGAAGGATTAATAAAAGATGTACAGGAGAATAAAAATAATATAATTGTTTTTATTGATGAGATACATACACTGCTTGGCACAGGTTCTGCCGAAGGTGCCATAGGTGCCGGAGATGCATTAAAACCGGTGCTTGCCCGGGGGGAATTTCCCTGTATCGGTGCAACAACATTTGATGGTGCCCGGATTTTATTAAAAGATCATGCACTTTCTCGAAGGTTTAAAAAAATTTTAATTAAAGAAGCTTCTACTGAAGAGACTTTTGTGATATTAAAAGGAATAGCGGCGTCTTTTGAAAAGCATCATTCTCTAAAAATTAAGGAGAAAGCTTTGATGGCTGCTGTTTATTTAAGTGAAAAATATATGCCGGGTGAATATTTTCCTGGAAAAGCCATAGCAATTGTTGATGCAGCAGCAGCATACTGCAGCATCAACCAGATTGCAAAGGTAAATGAAAAAGACATTGCAATGGAAATTGAAAAAATAGATAAAATGTAAAAAACCTGATTGTGTCCGGCCAGGTTTTTGCGTACTATAGTTCATAGCAAATGAATTGATACCATTTCTTATAAATATAAGGTAATAAGAGTATCTTTTCATCTGAGATCATCTATAAATGGAGAAAAAAATGAATATTGAAACGTTATTATCAGATGATGGGAAAAAATTAACCTTAACCGTATCAGGAAAGATGGATGTGACACTTTATAAAGAGTTCAATGATTCTTACAAGGACAAGATCGATCTGGTTTCAAAAGTGGCTCTGGATTTTAAAGATGTAGAGTATGTGGACAGCTCGGGACTGGGAATGCTGCTTGTTTTAAGAGAACGTTCCGGCGGGGATGCTGCTGATATTGATATCATTAATGTCAATCCTGATGTAAAGAAAATACTTGAAACCACTAATTTTCAGTATCTGTTTAATGTACAATAGATAGTTGCCCGCAAATAGCAGGATCAAATTTTTCATTTGAGCCTTTATTTTTTTATCTTTACTTTAGTATCTATATTGGGTTTGATTCAGGCAATTTTATCGTGCTATTATATTTTAACAGTTGATTATTTTGGCATCCTTCATAAGTACTTTACACTTTCTGGAGCTGCTCCTTATTTAATAAGGGTTTTCCCCAAAAGAGTGTAAAGTACTTTTGAGGTGATATGAAGGATGCCATTATTTTCTAAAAATTTTGTAGAGCATGTAAACAGTGCTTGACCGAAACCCCCGTGTTTGGGCGAAAAAGGAGGTAGTTAAATGGCTAAAGATCAAAAAAGTCTCCAAGACCACATGGATGAGCTTAAGAAGGGTGACTCTGAAAAGAGCGATGCTATTGAAGATAAAAAATCTAAAGACAATACTGAAAAAATAGCGGTCCATGCTGAGAAAGCTTCCGGAAAGAAAATACTTTCCAAAGATAAAGAGGAAGGGGAAACCGCTGAAGTACCTTTCGGCCCTGTTGGATTGGATATTGGAACCAGCCATATCATTGTTGCTCAGAATAAAAAAAAACATATTAAATCAACAAACCAGTTGAATGCATTTTTTACGATTCCCTATTCAAAATTTGCCAAAAGTATCCTTGTTGAGAACAATATTTTCTTTTACGAGCAGGATCAGACGTTCTATATTGTGGGATATTCTGCTCAAAATTTTGCATATATATTTGATACGGTCACAAAAAGGAGCATGAAGAGCGGGCTTTTGTGTTCAAGTGAAAAAGATGGGCTGACTGTCATTCAGTCCATTGTACTGTCCCTGATCCAAAAGCCTAAAATATTGGGCGAACTCCTGTGCTTTGGCGTTCCTGGTGAACCTGTTTACGGGACGGGCCTGGTAACATACCATGAATCAGTCATAAAAATGTTCCTTGGCAGACTGGGCTATACGCCTATTAGCGTTAATGAGGGTATGGCCGTTGTATTATCTGAACTGGGCAGTAGTAATTATACGGGTATCGGGATCAGTATTGGTGGCGGTATGTGTAATGTCTGCCTTTCCTACATGTCGTTTCCTGTAATTACTTTCAGCATCCAGATAGCAGGTGATTATATAGATGCATCAGCCGGAGCTGCCGTGGGTGTTCCTGCAACAAGGGTAAAGGCAACCAAGGAAAAAGATTTTTCCCTTGTGGATAAATCCAAGGACAGGGTTGCTACTGCCCTGCAAATTTTTTACGAGGAAGTGATAAACAAATTGTTGAGCAGTATGGAGCGTGTTTTTGCTACGTCAAATCAGATGCCAATGATTTCAAAACCGATTCCCATTGCTTTGAGTGGCGGTTCAGTCATGGTTGATGGATTCCAGAAAAAATTTGAAGCCGCACTGACCCGGATCAAACTCCCATTTGAGGTCTCATCGGTAAATATTGCTGAAGATCCTTTGAATGCAACTGCTAAAGGTGCATTAATAATGGCAATGTCCGAGAAAAACTGAGATTCAAATCAAACAATATTCACGTCGCCTATCCATCCCCTTCCAAATTAAAATTATGGGAGGGGAATTCCGGCGGTTTAGTTAAAGTTTAGTTAAAGATAAGGGAGGTGGAAAAAAATAATTATCCATTTTGTTTGTCTTTTTTTTTTGCCCGTCTTCTGCGTTGTGATAACAGGCACATAGTTCACTATGCACCTGTCATCACGCCTTGAATACGAACAACCCGATCATACAAATTGGCCTGCACAAAATTTGGATAATTATTTTATTCCAACTCCCTAAAGGAAATGACATGAGTGAAATTTATTCCAACCCCCTAAAGGAAATGACATGAGTGAAATGGATAAAAAACCAAGACTTCTCATTGTTGATGATTCGCCGGAAATCATTGACATGTTG
>JAYEHB010000298.1:0-7466 GCA_034659375.1 Thermodesulfobacteriota bacterium | reverse complement strand
GCGTGCGCGTGGGATAATTTGTCGCAATTGCGTCTTTACTTGTCGCACGACCTTTTTGATGTTGCATGGCAAAATTTAAGGTTTGTGCAATAATCCTTCGGTGAAATTGAATGGCGCATTTGCGCCATCTTCTGGCGCACGGCCTATTTGATGAGCCCTGGCAAAGTCTAAAATAGTTGCGCCAATCTTTTGATAATACGACCCGAGTAGTATTTTGCAGCACATTCGATTTAAAGCCCGCCTTTTTCTTGCAAGCCATAACACTCAGAACGGTTAAAACTCAAAATTTAAGCATGTTCTGATGACTGTTTTTTCTTTGCTGTCCTGTAAGCATCGCCCACTCCTTTTGCTGTCCACTCTCCACCTCGTTTATAAACACCTGCATTATTTAAAGCATCTGCCCGGGCCTGTGCCTGTCCCTTTTTTTTGCCTGGTAGTGATTCATATATTTTGATAAGCTGCCTGTCCCTTGCATCCAGGTCGATCTCCGGTTTCTGTCTGATCTTTGTTTTTGGAGCTGGCTCCGGCTCCAGTATGATCTCTGGTATGGTCTCCGGCACAACTGGCTCCGGTTCTTCCATCTTCTCTGTCTCCAGGGCGGGTTCGGGCTGAGTTGACTCCTGGGGTTCAATCATTTGCTCGGGTTCCGGTTCGGGTGTCGTCTCTGTGGTGGTGTCGTGTTTTTTCTGTGTTCTTATGGTGTCATGGTCTTCTGGTGCTTCCGTGGTGATATTATCGTAGTTCTGTGGTGGTTCTATAGTAACACTGGAGAAAGTCTCCTTTTCCGGGGGTTCTGGGTCAGTGGTGGCGTGGTGGTGCTGTGACGGTGGTTCTAATAAATCTATTTTACTTTCAACAATACCGGGTTCCTGGGTTTCTGGTGTTTTTGTGGTGTTGTGGTCGTTCTCGATTTCTGTGTCGGTCGTGATGTCAGGTGTGTCGTTCTGGTTCTCCGGTGACTCCGTGGTGATGTCGTGGTGGGTTTCTGTTATGGTGGGTTCTTCCGGTGTTTCTGGCTCCATGTTGTCGTGGTGGTCCTGTGAAATTTCACTTTCAATAATATCCGGCTTCTGGGTTTCTGGTGTTTTTGTGGTGGTGTTATGGTTATATAATTGAATAGCCTCGGTCAAAATCTTTACAGCATCAGTTAACGCTCTGATATCCGACTGTAATGAGGTTATTTCTTGTGGTGGTAATATGGTGGTTTTGGTCTGTTCTGCCAGTTCAGGCATGGTGCCGGACAGCTTTCCCCTGATCTCAATAGTAGACAGGCTTTCTTGGTATGAAGAATGAATTATCTTAATGGTTTCAGCCGTCTCCGGTGGGTATTTTTTTGTTCTCCCCAACCTCGTTCCCTCTGGAAGGACATCATTAAAAACCCGGAAGTAACGCCGGATACTTGTTTCTGGTATGGCGGTGGCCTTGCTGATCTCTTGGATTGAGATTAACATATTATCCCCTTTTATAGCAATATGGTAATTATGTGGTGGTGACAGTGTAAGGATACCGTGGTGGGTGTGTGGTGTCAAGAAAAATATGAGGGGATATTAGAGTGGCGGTTTTGTGGTGGTGTAATCTTCTGGTGATTCCGTGGTGATAATGGAAAAAAGCTCTGGTTCAGTGGTTTTGTGGTGGGTATGTGGTGGTACTATTTCACTATCGGTATTCTGAAAAGTCTGGATGTCCGGGCAAATCACCCGGCTTCTGGCGTTTCAGAACGATTTTATCAGTCCAGAGTGGTTGCAAGGATTCATCAATGATGGATTCCACGGGGATGTTCCCGACGTCGGTGCCGTGTGAAATCCAGCCATATAAACACCTACCGCCGACCGGCTGCCATTGATACTTGGTTGATCCGATATTGACAAGACCCGTGAATGATTCAGGGAAGCTGGTCTTTTATTTTTAAGATTTTTAAAAAAGCAGCAACCTTTGTTGTTGTTTTCTAAAAGTTATCTAAAAGCTATCTACATTTATTGTACCTCTGAGATGACTATGAATAGAGGGTGTTAGCGTTTTAAATCTCTAATACTGTTTTCAAAAGACCCCAATACTGTTTTCAAAAGACCCCAATACTGTTTTCAAAAGACCCCAATACTGTTTTCAAAAGACCCTAACAAATCTAAATTAAGAAAATTCCATATTGACAGGCTTTTCTTGTTCATATATGAACTTAGAAAAAGACCTTTAAAAAGGGGGTATAAGTTTGAACGATAATATTAAACAGGATATCAATTTTTTGGAGTATCCGTTGTGGATGCAGTCGGCAAAAAAGGCCACCGGACAGATTGTAAAATGGAAGGATGCAGACGGTTATATTTTCGAGGCAGCAGGGGGAGTGCCTTCAAAGGTTGATATTTTATATTTATATTATTTTATGCTGGAATCCCAAAAACAAAACTGGAACAATAACCTTATTCTTTCCAGATACCAGATACTGAAGGGATGTGGTGTGAATCCAAGCAAAGACAAGAGAGCAAGGTTAAAACAATGCTTGGAAGTATGGAAAAGGGTCACCATTACGTTTTCAGGGACGTTTTACACTGGTCAGGGATACAAGTCTTTGGAATTTGGGATAATTGATAAATGGGGGGTCCGAGACGATGACAATAAGCTTGAAATAAGGTTAAGCCCTGACTGGGTCGAAAAAATAAAAACATCGGATTTCTTCAAATACGTTTCGTTCAATCAAATGAAAGCACTTAGAAGCCCGTTGGCGTTGCGGTTGTATGAATTACTGGTGAAGACATTCCACCAACGAACCGTTTGGGAAATTGGCGTCTTAAGGCTGGCGGCAAAGATTCCCATGACTGAAAAGTATGTTGCTCATATCACGCCGAAGGTGACAGCGGCAACCAAACGGATCAAAGAAAAAACAGAGCTTAATATCAAGGTACGGATGATTAAACAGGGCAGAGGCAAGGGCAAGTTTATATTCACCAAGGCAGACCGACAAGAGGCATCCCACCAGGATGAGCAGGATACCGTAACAGTGCCAGCAGTGCCCCTGGAGGATATTTTACGGCAAATCCCCGGCCAATGGCGACGCGATGCCGCTGACATCGCCAAAGAGATATCCCAGAAGGACGGCACGGACGACCTGGAGCAGTGCATTTCGTTTGTAAATCAGGCCATTGATGCCGGTCAAGAGATCAAAAAGGGGTATGGCCGGTATCTCCGGTCAGTCTGGAACAACGGGTGGCATAGACAGGCGGCAGAAGCCAAGGCCGCAGAAGAACAGTCCAAGGCCGCAGCCAAAGTGGAGAGGGACAGAACCTTCCTTGAATCCCGTCGGCAGATGCCGGATGCTATTTTGAAAATTGATGCAGATAAGGGTTGTGCAATATCACGTCGAGTGCTGGAGGAACGGCAGTAACCCTGTTACTGGAGAAACCATGACAATTGATAAACGAAGGGTTGTTACATTCAAACGCTCCGGTAATCTCAGGGATCAGATCAATAAGGGATTCCATGAATAAAAACAAGAGAACAAGTAGTCTGATAATTCCATTTAAAGAACTGGGCACAGAAGCCCTTCAAGGTGTGATAGAGGAATTTGTAACCAAGGATGGCACAGATTATGGTGAACCTGGATACAAAAGTCCATCAGATAATAAATCAGCTACATGCCGGGAATGTGTTTGACAATAAAACAAAAACCTGTAACATTCTGCCATCAGGGGATAGAAAGCTTTAATTTATAAAATTGCACACAAAGTACTGCTGGATGTTTTACTGAGCTTCATCCTTTTGGTTTGCAGTGTCCTTGCCCAAATCATCAATGACAAATATGTAAGCCATGAAATGTTTTAAATAAAGGGGTATCCAAAGCTCATATTCTTTGGGCATCACCGGACGAAGATCAACCATAATTTAGGAAAACCACTTTGAAAACAATCAAAAAAATTTTATCCTTGTTTATCATAATTTTTGTGTTTCCAGCAGTTGCCTATTCTGATTGCCGTGGATGCTGCTCCGGTCACGGCGGTGTAGTCTGTATTGACAATGTTACTCAATGTGATGACGGTAGCCCACTATCAGAAAAATGCAAAGAAAAAGGCTGCAATCAATGTAGTGACAATATTATCCCACCGGACCCAAAATATCCTGATCCAGTTTTACCAGAACAGATTGTTGATGAAAATTCTAACACAATTAAAATAGCGTCTTTTAATATACGGATATTCGGTAAAACCAAGGCTGCCAATGAAGTTGTGATGAATCAGCTTGTAAAAATTATCAACAAATTTGATATTGTAGCAATCCAGGAGATCAGAGATATATCTGGAACGGCTATTGAAGAGCTGGAAAATATTGTTGATCAATCAGGTGTTGACTACCAAGTTGTTGTCGGCCCCCGCCTGGGCAGAACATCATCCAAAGAGCAGTATGCTTATTTCTATAGAACGTCAAAAATTGTATTCGCATCAGCCTACACTTATGATGATACAAATCAAGACATGTTTCACAGAGAACCCTTTATTGCAAAATTTCATACAACAAACGGTCATTTTGATTTTGTTCTTCTCACAATTCACACTGACCCGGATGAAGCCACAGAAGAAATAAATGCCTTACCGTTGGTCATTTCTGATGCTCAAGATCATTTTTCAGATGAACAAGATTTTATTATCCTCGGTGATCTGAATGCAGATTGCAATTATTATGATGAGGATGATCCAAATAATATTATAGAAAGTAGCGATTATTATTGGCTAATCAATGATGGAGAGGATACTAATGTTGCATCATCAAGCTGTACTTATGATCGAATCATAGTGTTGGAATCCTCCATGGAGGATGTTACCGGAAATTTTGGGGTTTATAGGTATGATCTTGAACTTGGTTTGACTCCAGAGGAAACATCTGATGTGTCGGATCACTATCCCGTATGGGCTGAATTTTATATTGATAAAGATTCTGATACAGAGCCAGTTACTGTTGAAGATTAGGGAGCTACAAGAATATAAATTACCCGTATGCAGGTTCGATATTCAGTAATCTTCCGCACTTTTAACGATAAACGGGTATTATTATTGTTTGTAACTCCCTTACTAAAAGGTAAACCACATATTGTTTGTAATCTTCTTCCTTTTGGGTTATTGATTCCTCAGAATAAGTGTGCTACTTCTGATTCAACAATGAAAAAATTAAGGAGGGACAAAGTGGACACTTCCTATACCTCTGTTGATGAGGATAATTTTAATCTGTACTGTCCAACCTGCGGTGCCCCGCGAGCAGATATCCGTGCAACTGAAGAAGAAACTTTCAAAACATTTTCCTGCCACAATTGTGGCCAGGCTCTGGGGACAGGTATTCTATTGAATTTGAAAGTCATTTGCCCCAAATGTAAAAAGATGGTTATCATGACTTAATACGGAGATATCAAACCATGAGTTGCAAAGCATACAGAATCATTCTGCCCTTTTTGCTGATCACAATTATTTTAACCGGCAGTATTCACGCCCAGACCATCGCCGGAAAAGTTGTTGGAATTGCTGACGGTGACACAATCACCGTTCTTCAGCAAGGTAAAAAATACAAGATCAGGTTATATGGAATCGACACTCCGGAAAAGAGGCAGGATTTCGGAAAGCGGGCCAAAAAGTTTACATCTGATATGGTATTCAGGGAACAAGTCAGAGTAGTTCAGAAAGACAAGGACAGATACGGCCGGGTGGTCGGCATGGTCTACGTCGGCAATGTTTGCGTTAATGAGGAGATAGTTAAGGCAGGTTTGGCCTGGGTGTATCATCGGTACTGTAAAGACAGCTTCTGCCAGCAATGGACTGATATTGAGGCCCAGGCAAGGTCTGCAAAGATAGGTCTGTGGTCACATCCGGACCCGATACCGCCCTGGGATTACAGGCGGGGCGAGAGGAAAGGATCTAAGGAAAAGATTGGCGGTGCATTCCATGGCAATACCAGTTCTCATGTTTTCCATAAGAAGGGCTGTAAACACTTCAATTGTAAGAATTGCACAATTATATTTAACAGTAGAGATGTGGCAATAAAGGCTGGGTATCGGCCGTGTGGGATGTGTAAGCCCTGAAATATTTTAAATGAGGGGGTATCAATGACTAAAGAAAAGGATAAAAAAATAGTTAGTCGAATAGTCAGGCTCAAGCTTATTGACGGCAACCCAGGTCAACGGCCAAGCAAACCTTAATAGAAACACGAAATATGACCGCTTGAGTGACCTTATCTGTAATGATCAAGATAATTTTTTGATTATATTCAAAGCAACATCGCATCACAAGGATACAGATGACCCTGTCAAGCATGATGTACTTTTTGTGAACAAAGCTCATATTCTTTGGGTATCACCAGATGAAGATCAACCATGAAGAGACCACCTAAAACAACTGAAGGCCTCCATTGTCCCGATCAGAGGGAATTGAGACAACCCCAAGAAGGTTGCAGTGTTAATATTTATTTTTCACCTGATCAGAAACATTGCCCCGATTAGAGGGGATTAAAAAGGATCAATATCAATATGAAAATCATATCAGGTGCCCAAACAGGGGCAGACCGTGCTGGTATCGACGCTGCAATTGAAATGAGTATCACATACGGGGGATGGCTACCGAAGGGAAGAAAAGCTGAGGATGGCAAGGTGCCGGAAAAATACACTGCTATGCAGGAGCTGTCCCGGGGCGGATATCCAAAACGGACAGAGCAGAATGTTATTGATTCGGATGGTACGGTTATTTTTACATACGGAAAGCTGTCCACAGGCTCTGCCTTGACCGCTAAATTTGCCAAACAGCACAAGAAAATATATCTGCATATTAATTTGAATGACATCAAGGACCCGGTGCAGATTATCCAAGAGTGGATTATGGAGAATGACATAAAGGTTTTGAATGTCGCTGGCAGGAGTGAAAGTAAGGCACCCGGGATATATGATGAGGTAAAAAATATTATAAAAAATGTTTTGAAAACCGTTTGTTGACAAATGAAATTTTGTCTGCAATAAAGATAAGCGGGCTTGATTTCTAAAGCTGTATTTGTAAATAAAAGTGTTCTTTGACAATTTGTGTTCTTGAAAAATTACAGACCTATGGCGAGGTTATGGGGAATCTATACAGAATTGTTGTTTTGTTTAATTATTACAGCAAATTATAGCTCTTTTAAGCTTTCAGACATCTGTAACTTTCAATTATTCTTTAATTTCAATGAGTTATTCTTAAATGGCGATTAAAAAACGCTTGATATTTTTTACGCCCCCCCAAAATTTGAGGGGGTCTGTAATTTTGGCTTTACAAAGCCCCGCCAATTCAGTATAAAAAAGACCCAGAGTCAGAAAGACTGCCCCGATTAGAGGGGATTAAGACGAGATCAACTTCCGCTGCAACATTCCAAAACTTTTTGTCAGAAAGACTGCCCCGATTAGAGGGGATTAAGACCATCTTCGATTGAAACGATTTGATCACCACAAATATCAGTCAGAAAGACTGCCCCGA
>JAYEHB010000297.1:0-7499 GCA_034659375.1 Thermodesulfobacteriota bacterium | reverse complement strand
ATGTTCTAAACGGCTGCTAAAAAAACTACTTTTAGCTGTCTAATCAAACCACAAATCAGCAATGCTGATTCGAGCCTAAAGAATTGAGCTTTTGCAAGCCCAAGTCTTTAGGCTTGGGTTGTTGACATTTTCCAAATGGCATTTTCATGGTTGCAAGTTTTAGGAATTCTTCTTTGTCTGGTTGTAAATTCTGTATCATTTAATATTTTTCCGGTGAAAATAGGTTTTGGATCTGCAGTTCTTAAAATTTGATCATCACTGGTTCCCAAATCCATTCTGATCCCCGCAGTCGGGGCATTGCCAGGTAATGCCGTTGCAGGTCATGCCCCACTGATTCTCATACATGCATTCCTGGCATATGGAGAATCCGCATGTCCTGCAATTCCAGCAGAACATAAACTCTTTTCCGCAGCAGTGACATAGTTTAATTTTTTTGCTGCGCCTTTTTTCTTTTCTTTGTGTTGATGCTTCTGTCATATGATTTAAGCTACTTTTTTTTAAATGCGTTTCTGATTTTTAAAGCCATTTCCTGTAAATTTGCAATATAATCCTTTGCAAGGGGATCTAAAGGTATCACAACTCCGTTAATGGCAGATGCAATTTTGTCTGCACTCCTTGTATCAAACTGGGGCTGCACAAAGATAACATGGACACTGTTTTGTCGAGCCTGTTTTATAAAAGCAACAAGGTTTTTTCCTTTTGGAGTGTTTCCACTCTTTTCCACAGCCATCTGTTTAAGATTATATGCATCGCTAAAATACCCAAAAACAGGATGAAAAACAAGTATTGTTTCACCCCTTACAGGAGCAAGTGTTTTTTTAATATTTTCATCAAGATGATGAAGATCCTTTAAAAAAGAGTCCAGGTTCTCTTTAAAAAACAATTTTGACCGGGGATGATGAATAGAGAGAGCGTTACACATTGTTTGAGCTTGTTTTGCCACAAGTTTTGGACTCATCCAGATGTGGGGGTCTGTCCCTCCATTGGCAAATTTTCTTAATTTTATTCCTTTTTTTGTATCTATAACCTTAAGATTATTTGAAAATCTTCTGATTTTCGGTATTAATGAACTTTCAAAAGGAACACCTATGCTGAAAAAAAGTTCTGCTTTTGCAAGTTTCACCATCTGTTCAGGTTTTGGAGCATATGTTGCAGGACTCTTTCCCTGAGGTACAAGCACATTAACAATAACTTTTTCCCCTCCAATACGCTGGGCAAAATATGCCTGGGGAGCAATACTTACAAAGAGAGAGATCTTATCCTCTGCTTTTGCATGGACTATCCCTTGCAAAATCACTGACATTAAAATAAAATATAAAACAGTTTTTAATATATTTTTTACAATCAACATTATATTTCTCCTTTTTATATAACTGCCACGGGCAGCCTTGATGGTCTAAGTCTGCACACAACAAATGATGAAGGGCAGCCACAGGGGGTTGCCCCTACTCCTGGTTTGCCAGGACTTTCATATAAACCGGCACGGCCGGAGCATGGTCATTCTGAATGAAGTTGTTCCTAAGCGGAACGGCCATTTTTTTTCCATTAGAGTAAACCTTTTTACATTTTTCGTTGTGCCAGATGCGAATACCACGCTCCGGCCAGTTTCTGCCCTTTAGGGTATGCCGGTTAATAAAGAATTAAACATGAAATCACAATTGAGATAAATGATGCCAAAAGCATGAGATCACATGCCATCTTTATCTTGCCGGATTCAGGATCTTTGAATCTGCTGCCAATATACGGTTTTTCCACAAGTGTGCCATGGTAGTAGTTTGGGCCTCCAAGTCTTATCTTTAGAGCACCTGCAAAGGCTGCTTCAGGATAGCCTGCATTTGGACTCTTATGTAGCCGACCATCTTTAAAGCCTGTCAAGAGAGCTCTTTTCCCCTTTCTTATATCAAGCAATCCTGCTGCAAAAGATATCACAACAAGAGAGATTCTTGCGGGAATATAGTTTGCTATATCATCAATTTTTGCAGCAACCCTTCCAAAAAGAATATATTTCTCATTTTTATATCCCACCATGGAATCAAGGGTATTGATCATTTTATATGCCATGGCAAGAGGCACTCCGCCCACAAGGGCAAAACAGAGGGGAGAGAGAAAACCATCCACAAAATTTTCAGCAACAGTTTCAGTTGCTGCCTTTACAACGCCTGTGTGGTCAAGATACTTTACTTCCCTGCCAACTATCATGGCAACTTTGTTTCTGCCGGATTCAAGTTCGTTGTTTTCAAGGGCATTCTCAACCTCTATAGCCGCTTTTTCAAGGCTTTTTCCGGAAAAACAGAAAAAGAGAAGAATAATCTGGACAACAGCCCCGAAAACAGGATGAAGAGCCAGGGAAAAGCTTATTGCAAAAGCTGTGATCACCCAGGTTGAAAAAATTAAACAAGCGGCAAACCAAAGACCTGCTGTAAATGGATTTTTAAAAAGTTTTCTAAATAAAATTTCAAAAACTTCTATGGCCTTTCCCATGCCAACAACAGGGTGGGGCAGAAAACGGGGATCTCCTGCAGCAAAATCAAGAATATAGGCAAAAAACAATATATACCAGCTAATCGCATCAAACATTATTTATATCTCCTCCATGACCTGTAATTTTTCTCATTGCACCAAACATGTCACCTGTTATACACCTATGTTCTTTTTTGTAAAAGATAAGAATCAAAAAAACTGACGCATCAATGACAATATTTTATATAACCGGCATGGCCGGAGCATGGTTATTCTCATCGGCCACAACAAAATATGAAAGTCATGCGATTGCAGTACGTTGGAAGGACTTTCATATAAATTGCCATGGGCAGCCTTGGTGGTCTAAGTCTGCACACAACAAATGATGAAAGTTACATTCCTGGTTTGCCAGGACTTTCATATAACCGGCATGGCCGGAGCATGGTACTCGTCCCATCGTTCCAAAGCTTGTGCCTGGGAAACAGAGGAAATAATTTATGGACTGGAAGCGGTTCAAGGGTTTAAAGTATCTGTGTCAAATTGTCGATGGAAATTTTATAATCAGGTTTTTAATTCTCATATTCGTATTTGTGTGTAAAAAAAATCATAACCTGAAGGTCACACGCAACCTGAAGGTCACACGTAAATCATTTTGGATGCTAAAATCGAATATCATAACATCAATATGTTCAAATTACATATCCGGGGGGTAGAATGGAGACAGGCAGCGTACAGAAATATACAATGAATTACCGGACGCAGATTATGACCGGCAGTGTTAAAGCCGGTACCAATACCGCAAAAACTTTAAAGGGAACGGATTTTAATTCAGTACTGCTTGATTTTAAAATAGAATCTTACTCTTTTTCACTGGAGCATGCCAGGGAGCAGACTTCTGTTTTTTCTGAAAGCGATTTCACTGGCTTCACCCCGTCAGTCGATACATCCCAGAATCTTTTGGGGGAAGATGGATACTGGGGGGTCAAAAAGACCTCTGGCCGCATTGCTGATTTTGTCCTCATGGGTGCAGGAGACGATCTTGAAAAACTCAGGGCGGGTAAAGAAGGAGTCCTTGCTGGTTTCAAGGAGGCTGAAAAGATATGGGGCGGAACATTACCTGCAATCTCCTATGACACCATTGACAATGCTCTGGAGGCAATTGATAAAAAAATCAGAGAACTGGGTGGCAGCGTGGTGGACATTTCAACCTGATATTGCAAACCGTTCCTTAAATCATTGAGGGAAATATTGAAGGAAATATTGTGGTAAGTCTGGAAATTAACTGCTCCAGGTTAATTCCTGTTTGCTTGAAAAAATTTCAACCTTTTTTATATGAATATAGAGAAGTAATATTTGAGATAAGATAGTAACTCAGAGCTTTAAAACTACTGATATCCCTGATATTATTGTTTGCAGCACAATCTTTAAAAAGAATGGTATCAAAATAGGTTGAAATGGGTGGACTTCCCGCTTCGCCGGATTCCCTGCAATACCTGTATGTGTTTAACGGAAAGGTTTCTGATAAGTTTTTGTAAAATTGCTCTTGGATAGAGGTTTGTATATTGAAAAAAAACCTTTTTTTTCTCTTTTTAAAATGATATAGTATGTCCTAATTTTTTTTTTTAGCCACAGAGCCACAGAATAATGTCATTTATGTTCTGTGGCTTTTTATTGTAATAAAAAGGATACAACAATGATTTGCGCAACCAACGTCACCCTCGCCTACGGTAAGAGGGTTTTGTTCAAAGATGTCAATATAAAGTTTGCACCGGGCAATTGTTACGGACTCATCGGTGCCAATGGTGCAGGGAAATCCACATTTTTGAAAATTCTTGCCGATGATATCAAGCCGGACTCGGGAACAGTCTCGGTGGGACCCAGGGAACGAATTGCGGTTTTAAGACAGGATCACTTTGCCTTTGATGAGGAGACTGTTTTAAACACTGTGATCATGGGCCATGAAAATCTGTACAAAATTATGGCACAGAGGGATGCTCTTTATGCCAAGCCCGATTTTTCCGAAGAGGATGGAATCAAGGCCGCTGACCTTGAGGTCGAATTCGAGGAGATGAACGGCTATGAGGCAGAGCCTGAAGCAGCGATTCTTTTAAACAATATTGGAATTACCGAAGATCTGCACCAGAAAAAAATGAAGGAACTCGAAGGAGGGGAAAAGGTGCGGGTTCTCCTGGCCCAGGCCCTGTTTGGAAATCCCGACATTCTGCTTCTGGACGAACCTACCAATAACCTGGACATCAAATCCATTGCCTGGCTTGAGGAGTTTCTCTACAGATTTCAGAACACAGTAATCGTGGTATCACATGACCGTCATTTCATGAACCAGGTGTGCACCCACATTGCAGATATTGATTTCGGTAAAATTTTGGTGTACGTGGGGAACTACGATTTCTGGTACCAGGCAAGCCAGTTAAACCTGAAACAGAAACAGGCGGAAAATAAAAAAGTCACTGACAGGGCAAATGAGCTCAAGTCTTTTATCCAGCGATTCAGTTCCAATGCCTCCAAAGCCAGGCAGGCAACCTCCCGAAAAAAACTTTTAGAAAAACTGACCATTGAGGATATGCCGGTGTCGTCAAGAAAATATCCGTTTATCTGCTTTAAGCCGGAACGCTCCTGTGGTAATGTGATTCTGGAAGTTGTGGGACTCACCAAGACCATTGATGGTGAAAAGGTGCTGAACAATGTTAGTTTTACTGTGAATGGCGGGGACAAGATTGCCTTTATGGGCCAAAACAGTCTGGCCAGTACCACTCTTTTTCAAATTCTGGCAGGAGAGATGGAACCTGACAGCGGCTCTTTCCGCTGGGGGCTCACCATTACCCACTCCTATTTCCCCAAGGAACATAGTGCCTATTTCAAAGGAAACCTGAGCCTTGTAGAGTGGCTCCTGCAGTTCGCTCCACGTGACGAGGGAGAGAGCTTTGCCCGGACATTTCTGGGACGTATGCTCTTTTCCGGAGAAGAGGCTGTTAAAAAAATCAACGTGCTCTCCGGTGGAGAAAAGGTTCGCTGCATGCTCTCACGGATGATGCTTTCCGAATCCAATGTTCTTATGATGGATGAACCCACCAACCACCTTGATCTTGAATCCATCACATCCTTAAATGACAGCCTGCTTAAATTCCAGGAGGTGGTTCTTTTTACATCCCATGACCAGGAATTCGTCAATACCCTGGTAAACAGGGTTATCGAGATCATCCCCGGCGGCATCATTGATCGGCTCATGACTTTTGAGGATTATATTAAAAGTACAGAGGTCGAAAAAATCAGGGAAACAATGATGCAAAAAGCCGCGTAAGCAAGCGGTTTCACAAGAGAGGAGCACTATAATGCGCGGAGTCTTTTTCATTATAACTGCCATGGGCAGCCTTGGTGGTCTAAGTCTGCACACAACAAATGATGAAAGTTACACTCCTGGTTTGCCAGGGCTTTCATATAAATATTAATAGCCCTGTTAATAGCAGGGATGTTAGTGGTTAAGAATCTTTCCACCGAAACAGTGGGCGAAACAGAAAAAATTGAAGCCGTTCAAAAGGCCCGAAAAATAACAGAAACCGTGAATGAAAAAACCAGAGAAATCACGGAGCGGCTTCAAAAAACGACACAATAGGGAGAACCTCCCCCTGAACTGAAGATTCAGGGGGGGGGGTGGTCGAATATTTACTTGATTTCCTCTATTTTTTTTAAAATACCGGCAAGTTTCATGTTGATCTTTCGTTCTTTTAGTGAAAATCGAACAAATCTGTCTGACAGACCATGAAAATTTGCACAGTTCCGTATGAGTATCTTTTCGTCTCCAACGATTCTGCACACCTTATCTGCTGTTATATCATTTAAAAGCTCTGCTATAATAAAATATGTTTCTGAAGCAAAAAGTCTGATCCCGGAACAACTGCTTAAACTATCATAAAAAAGCTGTTTTTCTTTTTTTATAAATTTTCTGCTTTTTTTAATAAAAGAGTCTGTTTTGTCCCGGTTCTCAAGAAGATAGATAACAGCAGCCTGGGCAAGTGCATTGACAGACCAGGGCTGATAATATTTCATGAAATTTTCCACAATATCTGGATGGGCAGATAGAAATCCGGTTCTCAAACCTGGTATTCTAAAAATTTTTGACATGGACGATAGTACCATAAGATTGGGAAAACCTGTTTCTGCTGTAAGGCTGATCTCTTCAGCATTGTCCACAAAGGGAAGATATGATTCATCAATCACAAAAAATGTATCAGGATGTTTTTCAAGGAGTTCAATGATGTTTGACTTTTGAACAAGAGTACCTGTTGGATTGTTTGGATTGCATATTATTACAGTATCAATCTCATTTTTTTTGTCTGATATCAGCTCTGATATTTTAGAAAGATCAGGCTGGAACAGAAGTTTTTTTTCAGCCAGGCAGAATGAAAAGGCAGTGTTATGCATTATACATCCATCCCTGTAATCAGCATATGAAGGACCTGCAATGAGCAGATGCTTTGATTTAAGGGCAGCAGGAATTGTGTATATAAATGATGTTGTTCCATTTCCTGCCATCACCCTTTTGTGATCAATATCATGGTACCCTGCAAATTTCCTTACCATTTCACCTGCATCAGGCTCGGGAAGTGAACGGATTTCTTTGATATTTTCCATGAGATAATCCTCAAGACCTGAAGGCGGCCCAAGGGGATTAAGATTGCAGCTCATATCAATGATTTCATTAATTGGGCACCCTGATCTTTGTGCCAGTGATTTTACATTTCCTCCATGACCTGTAATCATTAAACATATCCCCAGAGCTCACTCAAAAATTAATTACCAATTTTGCGTGTGAACCCTTAATTGTTTTGCTATGATAAATTAACGTTGAATAATAAAAATTTGGGCTTGGTTCTATATTCGGCCACTTGAGGGTGGGGTCAGGCTTTCGTTATTGTCATTATCTTGATTTTTTTGGTTAATTATCTTCAAGGTTTGATAACGACACAAATAACAAAAGCCTGACCCCTCCGTTGTTCCTGCAATCAGGATATATGGCCGAC
>JAYEHB010000296.1:0-7546 GCA_034659375.1 Thermodesulfobacteriota bacterium | reverse complement strand
TTGTGAATTATGAATTATGAATTATGAATTGTGAATTATGAATTATGAATTGTGAATTGTGAATTATCAATTTTCAATTATGAATTTTCAATTTTCAATTTTCAATTTTCAATTGTTAACAGAATTAATAAAATGCCTTAATGAGTTTAAGGAAAAGGTAATAAGACAGATTTAATGATAAGAAAGATACTAATCAATGCGCTGGATTCTGATGAATGCAGAATAGTTACAATTAAAAATAACAAACTTGAAGAATTTCATTTGGAAACAGCAACAAGGGAAATGACCCAGGGTAATATCTACAAAGCAACCATAACAAGGGTTGAACCTAGTCTCCAGGCAGTTTTTGTAGATTATGGGGCTGAAAAACACGGTTTTCTGCAAAAACATGAGATACACAATGATTATTTCATAGACAATGATTCAGGAGACCGAAGCCTTTTAAAAACAATTAAAAAAGGGCAGGAACTCATTGTGCAGGTGACAAAAGACCCCATCATGCACAAAGGAGCAATGCTTACCACATTTATATCTCTTCCCGGACGTCTTTCTGTTCTTATGCCCGGGACCTCGACACGAGGAGTATCACGACAGATAGATGATGAAGATGAGAGAAAAAGACTCAAAACAATTATAGATAAAATAAAAATCCCGGAAGGCTTTGGGCTCATTGTCAGGACTGCAGGAAAAAATGCAACAAAAACCATGCTCACCAATGACATGAGATATCTCATGCGGGCATGGAAAGATATAAATCAAAAAGCAATCAAAGCATCTTCCTCATCTATTCTCTATAAGGAACAAAACCTTGCTGTAAGGTCACTGAGAGACTATTTTACAGCTGATGTAAATGAGATCCTTATTGATGATCCTGATATTTTTAAAGAGGTACAAGATTTCATCAAAGTCATAGCCCCAAAACAACAAAAAATTGTAAAGCAGTTCAAGGGGCAGAAACCAATCTTTTCAAAATACCAGATTGAAGAGCAGATTGCATCAATTTTTGAGTCAAAAGTCGTCCTTAAATCAGGAGGATCTATTGTTATAGATCAAACTGAAGCCCTTGTTGCCATAGATGTAAATTCTGGAAAATCCACTGGTAAAAAAAACATTGAAGAGACTGCATTTCATACAAATATTGAAGCCGCTGAAGAGGTGGCAAGGCAGTTGAGACTCCGGGATATGGGAGGTCTTATTGTTGTGGATTTCATTGACATGAAAGACAAAAGACACAAGGCAAAAATCACAAAAACCCTGAAAGATCATCTAAAATCTGATAAAGCCAAGACAAAAGTGGGTGGAGTATCAGCCTTTGGACTTATAGAGATGTCGCGTCAGAGGATCAGGCCTGCCATTACATTTGGCAGTTATGAGACCTGCAGACAGTGTAAGGGACTTGGCATGGTACCATCCATAGAGACACTTGGGCTTGCATTTATGCGCCAGTTAAACCTGAAAACAACCAGGCAGGAAATTAAAAAAGTTACAGGGTTTGTTCCAAAAAAAGTGGCAGATTATCTTCTTAACAGAAAAAGAGAAGAACTTATGGAGATAGAGAATAGAAGAGAGCTCACCATAACCATAGAAACAGATCAAACCATGATCCGGGGAGAAAACAGAATCGTTTGTGACACGTAAATTTCATTAAGGAAAAAGCATGGTTCAAAAAAAAATCAACCTTAATAAGCTGGCATTTTCACTCTTTTTTGCCGGCGTGATCCTTATTGCAGGCTTTATATTTCTGGATGATTATAAAAAAGTAACCAGTGCTGTTGATTCAAAAGATAAAATTCAAAAAAAAATAGAACAAAAACAGCAAAATGAAATAAACATGGTTACAGGCAGCATAGAAAAATTTTTTGTCATGGATTTCAACAAACCAGGTAAAGATAAAAACAACAGCGACCTGATGGACCAAAGAAAACAAAACTTAGACATTGAAAACAGCCTTGATATGATTGTTAAATCTGATGAGAGTTTTAAAATCGGAAAAATAACTGTATCCATGAAAGATATCATGGAAAAGAGCTTTTTAAAAAACAGAAAAATTTTTGAAGAGAAGATCCATGAGTCAGGTGAAACCGAACCAGAAGAGATAGAAAACTATGGGATATATATTGTACGGCCTGGTGACAACCTTTGGAATATCCATTTTAAAATTATCAGGGCTTACTATAACTCAAAAGGCATTTCCATCTCAGCCAATGCCGATGAGCCCTTTGAGGACAAATTAAGTTCAGGTATTGGAAAAGTTTTAAAATTTTCCGAAAAACTTGTAATAATCTTCAATCTCATGGAGAACAAGGTGGATACAGATATCAATCTCTTAACACCCTTAAGCAAGATTGTTGTTTATAATATGAACGAAGTATTTGCACTTTTTAAAAAAATAAATTATAAGAATGTGGACAAAATCCGGTTCGATGGTGAAACGATCTGGATACCGCAAAACAATAACCATAATAAAAAATGGTAAGGGTATCGTTTTTTTATTTAAATCTTCAGGAGGCATTATTTTGATCAACACAGCACATGCAATGGGACAGGCCGGAGCACAAGGTGGAGCAGCAGGCGGATTTACAGCATTTGTACCGCTGATACTAATGTTTGTTATATTCTATTTTCTGCTTATCAGACCACAACAGAAAAAAGCCAAGGAACATAAGAATATGGTGAACAACCTGAAAAAAGGTGATAGAATCATCACATCGGGTGGAATTCACGGCACCATCTCTTCCCTTGATGAGACAAGTATTTCCCTTGAAGTTGCAGAAAAGGTTAAGTTCAAGATAAACAGAGGAAATATTGCTGGATTGGTCCAGGGAGCTTCAGCAGTTCAGACAAAGAAAGATAAAAAAAAAGATAAATAATACGGCATTTCAGGAGTAATCATATTGAAAAAAATCACATGGAACGGGGTATTTATTACAGCAATTCTGGCTGTATCACTGATATACATGCTGCCAACTTTTTGTTCAGACTGCTGGCCCCATAAAAAAATAAATCTTGGACTCGACCTCCAGGGAGGCATGCACCTTGTACTGGAAGTTGAGACAGAAAAAGCTGTTGAAACGACAATTGAAAGAACTGTTCATGAAATAAAGATGGAGCTTAGAAAGCAGCATGTCAAACATCTTGGAATCACACGTGGTTCTGACAATAGTGTTACGGCAAAACTTGCAGGTGACAAGAATATTGACGGCTTTAACTCCATCTTAAGTAAAAATTTTGCCAACTTACAGATCAACTCAACAACCAAAAATGGTGACAAGATAAGTTTTGCTCTTGCTCTTCCTGACAAAGAGTCTGAAGATATAAGAAAGATGGCAACAGAGCAGGCTCTTGAGACCATACGCAACCGTATAGATGAGTTTGGTGTAAGTGAACCTGATATCAGAATCCAGGGAAAAAACCGTATTTTAATTCAGCTGCCTGGAATCAAAGATACAAAAAGAGCCAAGGATCTTATTGGGAAGACAGCCAGACTCAATTTTCAGCTGGTTGATGAAGATGGAGATCTTAATTCCGCAATAAAAGGAACACATCCTCCTGGTTCTGAGATCCTCTACCAGATCAAAGAAGATCCCAATACCGGTCAAACCAGTAAAATTCCATTTCTTATCAAAAAACGAGTTCTCCTTGACGGCAGTTCATTAACCAATGCCAGGGTAAAAATTGACTCCCAGTTTAATGAACCCTATGTTGCCATTGAATTTGACAGAAAAGGGGCCAGGATCTTTGAAAGAATAACTGGAAAAAATATAAAAAAACGTCTTGCCATTGTTCTTGACAAAACAGTATATTCGGCTCCTGTAATTCAGGACAAAATTGCCGGGGGCAAGGCACAGATCACGGGTAATTTCAATACTGCCGAGGCAAGGGATCTTGCCATTATTCTCAGGGCCGGAGCTCTGCCCGCACCTGTGAAGATTATTGAAGAGAGAACTGTTGGGCCAACCCTTGGACATGACTCCATACGCATGGGAATTATCTCAATGATTGTGGGCGGTATTTTTGTCATATTTTTCATGGCTGTTTATTATAAGGGAGCCGGGCTCATTGCAAACATTGCCCTTATTTTAAACATTCTGCTCATTGGCGGAGGACTTGCGGCATTCCAGGCAACCCTGACTCTGCCCGGTATTGCCGGCATCATCCTCACCATAGGCATGGCTGTTGATGCCAATGTTATTATATTTGAAAGAATCAGAGAAGAGCTTTTTTCCGGAAAAACTCCGGCTGGTTCTATCAAAGCAGGCTTTGCCAGGGCAAGTATTACAATTATTGATGCCAATATCACAACACTTATAGCAGCCATAGTTCTCTTTCAGTTCGGCACAGGCCCTGTGAAAGGTTTTGCTGTTACCCTGGGTCTTGGAATAGTGGCAAGTCTCTTTACAGCTCTTGTGATTTCAAAAAGTATTTTTATCTATTTTGTATCTCACAAAAAGATATCAACCCTTAGTATATAAAGGATAATAAATATAATGCAGTTTATTAAACCTGATATTAATATTAATTTTATAGGGAAAAAAAATATAGGATTCTTTTTTTCCTTAACTTTAATAATAATCAGTTTTGCTTCACTTTTGATTCACCATGGACCAAATTATGGAATTGATTTTGCAGGAGGTACCCTTGTTCAGGTTAAATTCTCCCAGGAGACAGCCACAAGTGATATCCGGTCTGCTCTTACAGAAATTGGTCTTGCCAATTCATCAGTTCAGAGTTTTGGTAAAAAAGAGAACCATGAATATCTCATAAGAACAAGCATACCTGCCATGACCGGTGAAAATCTTTCATTGTCCATTGCCGGTGCACTTGACAAAGCAACAGGAGAGAAACCTGAGATTAGAAGGGTGGAGATGGTTGGCCCCCAGGTGGGAAAAGATTTAAGAAAGCAGGCCCTCCTTGCCATGTTCTATTCTCTGCTCTTTATTACTGTCTATATCTCAGGCCGATTTGAGATGAAATGGATGGTATCAGGAATTACAGCAGGAGCTCTTATGAGTGCTGTCTATTTTCTCTCAATATTTAATTTAAGCATGCCCATTATTATTCCAGCTGCTGTTATTGTAACCCTTATTCTATTCTGGTTTTTAGAGCTTAAATATGCCATGGGTGCCATTATAGCTATTCTCCATGATATAATAATAACTGTGGGAATTTTTTCCATCCTTGACCTTGAATTTTCCCTGCCCATAATTGCAGCTCTTTTAACAATAATCGGATACTCTTTAAATGATACAATCATTGTATTTGACAGAATAAGGGAAAATACCAGGCAAACCCATAAAAAAAGTATGTTTGAGATAATAAACAAAAGCATTAATGAGACTTTAAGCAGAACAATACTTACATCTCTGACAACACTTATAGTACTATTTTCTCTCTTTTTTCTTGGTGGGGAGATTATCCACAACTTTACATTTGCAATGATTACAGGTATTTTAATAGGAACCTATTCATCAATTTTTGTTGCAAGCCCCATTCTTTTAGCATGGAGTAAAAAAGCCTAGGATGAAAAAATTTAAACAATCAGCATATCTCATTGTAATCATTGCATCTGTTTTTTCACTAAATCTGACTTCCTGCACATCGTTAAATTCCGTGGAAAAAAAGAAAATTGATGAAATGAACAAAAATTTTATCCGGCTCAATGAGCAGCTGATTGAAACAGACGATCGTTTACAGAAAATAGAACAAAAGGTGGAGTTCCTGAAGAACTCCACCAAACATCTTCAAAACAGACTGAATAATCAAAATCAGAGGATCAATGCTGCTGCCTCTCAAAAAAAAACCACCAGCTCTGTAAAAACTTCAAACATAGACATCAGGAACTATACAGAACCTAACGATACAGAACCTGACGATACAGAACCTGACGATACAGAACCTAACTATACAGAACCTGATATTTTATATCAAAAAGCAAGGTCACTTCTACTTGAGGAGAATTTTAAAAGTGCTGAAGAGTTGTTTAAAGAGTTTGCAGCAAAATATCCAGAGGCAGAACTTGCCGACAATGCTCTGTACTGGCTTGGAGAATGCCATTATTCCATGAACGATTATAAAAGAGCCATAAAAATTTTTAAAGCTCTTGTAAAAAACTATCCCAGGGCAGGAAAGGTACCCGATGCTTTATTAAA
This sequence comes from Thermodesulfobacteriota bacterium, assembly GCA_034659375.1. GTDB lineage: Bacteria > Desulfobacterota > Desulfobacteria > Desulfobacterales > Desulfobacteraceae > DATFJZ01. Next base: position 1,397 of record JAYEHB010000296.1, on the reverse strand, counting down.
AACAGCATATGCATATTTTTTGCTTGATGATATGAACAGAGCCAAGCATTACTTCAAAACAGTGGTAAAAACATACCCTTTTACTCCGGCAGGGGAAAAGGCTGAACAGAAACTAAAAGTATTTCAGTAATAATGGATAGATATCTGCCATGGCTTGTTTTAAAAGATGTGCCTGGAATAGGTAATCATCTTTACAAACGCCTTATGAAAAAATTTGGATCTCCTGAAAAAATTTTTAATGCCCATGAAAATGATCTTAAAGAGATCAAGGGTGTTTCCTTAAAAGCTGTTAAGGGGATTAAAAATTTAAAATCCTCTTACAAAGCTGAAAAAGAGCTGAAAACCATTCAAAATTCAGGCTTTAAAATAGTCAGCATGAATGACTCTGCCTACCCATCTCTCTTAAAAGAGATTCCTGATCCCCCTCCAATTCTTACATACCTTGGAACCCTTGATAACTCTTCTCCATGTATCTCCATTGTGGGCTCAAGAAAAGCAACCAGGTATGGACTTGATACAACATTTAAATTAAGTTATGATCTCTGCCTCTCTGAATTTCAGATAGTAAGTGGAATGGCGATGGGTATTGACACTGCAGCACATAAGGGAGCAATTGCGGCAAAGGGAAAAACCATTGCAGTACTTGGCAGCGGTCTTGCAAGAATCTACCCGCGAAGCAACAGAAAACTTTTTGAGGATATTGCCTGCAACGGAGCTGTGATATCTGAATTTGGCATTAATGCTGCACCTGATGCAAGAAATTTTCCCATAAGAAACAGAATAATATCAGGAATCTCCACAGGCACCATTGTGGTGGAAGCAGCTGCCAGAAGCGGTTCACTTATTACTGCCAGACTTGCAGCAGAACAGTGCAGAGAAGTGTTTGCAGTCCCTGGAAGCATCAACTCTTTTAGCAGCACAGGAACCCATGCTCTTCTCAAACAGGGTGCAAAGCTTGTTGAAAACAAAATGGACGTAATTGAAGAGCTGCACCATATGGTTCATATAGAAACAGAACATCAAAAAATTCAACAGGGGGAAAAATCAATGCCGGGAGGGTTGGAGCATGACAAATATCAAAAAGCCATTTTTGATATCCTGGAGCCCTATCCTCTGCATATTGATATAATCATTGAAAAATCTGGTCTTGATTCAGGAGGCATATCAGCTGCTCTCCTGGACCTGGAGATTAAAGGTATTATAAAACAGTCTCCTGGAAAACTCTTTTATATTATAGACAGGTCAACAACCCCTACCCTAAAGGGATAGAGGCTTGAAAAAGCCCCTGCCTGACAGGGTTGCGAACTGCTTGCATAGAGTTTGTGGTTGATTAGACAGCTAAAAGTAGTTTTTTTAGCAGCCGTTTAGAACATATACAGGCTGACCTCGATGCTCCA
>JAYEHB010000295.1:0-7556 GCA_034659375.1 Thermodesulfobacteriota bacterium | reverse complement strand
CCACGTTTGCAGGCTCTTTTACAATATGTGCAATAACAGGAACTGTTTTTATGCTGTTCTTTGCAGGCTCAGGCTTTTTCTTTAAAATTGAAGAGATATCCATTTTAATGAAAAAAATTATAACCCAAATGGCAAACAGATGGAAAAAATCTAAACTGTAAACTTTTTCATCATTTCATTGAGCTTTTCTGCCATACTTGCAAGAGATGAAGCACTATCATTCACCTGATTACTATTAGTTTCCATTTCACCTGCTGCCAGGTCAATAACTGCAATATCCTGGGAAACTTCCTTAGAAACTGCTGCACCCTGACTTACATTATCATTTACAACTGATATCCCCTGGGATATCCGGGCAATATTATCTGCTATCTCCCGGCTCGTTATGGTCTGCTCTTCCACTGCTGCAGCAATAGTTGTGATAGCCTCATCTGAATCAGTTACAGTCTTTGAAACATTTTCTACCTCAATAGCTGTCTTTGCAGACTGGTCCTTCATCCACTGGACTTTGTCATTCACTTTTATTGTGGATTTGTTAGTATCGGTTGCAAGTTCTGCAATCTCCTGGGCAACAACGGCAAACCCCTTACCTGCTTCACCGGCTCTTGCAGCCTCAATCTTTGCATTTAAGGCCAGAAGACCAACCTGCTCTGAAATGGATTTGATCTCATCTGTTACAGCATCAATATCTTCAGTTGCCTTTCCAAGCTCTTTTACAACTTCGGCTACATTGGAAAAATCGGTTACAGCCTTGTCAATAATTGTTTTTGCAGAACCTGCATTATGGGCAATTTCACTTACAGTGGAATTCATCTCTTCCGATGCCGATGCAACAACACTTACATTTGATGCTGTCTCTTCCATGGATGCTGCAATGGAACTTAAATTTGAACTCATCTCTTCTGATGCAACTGCAACAGTGTTTGATTTACCTGAGGTTTCAGTTGCTCCGGCAAGAAGGTTTTCAGAGATTGCACTAAGTTCTGTGGAAGAACCTGACAATTCATTACTGCTCTCAATAACCTTGAAAATGATCTGTCTCATTTCCTGGTTTACCATATTGATCCTGGCAATAATGTGGCTTAACTCATCCTCACCCTTAACTTTAATTTCATGGGTAAAATCTCCTTGCCTCATCTTTCCTGTTACCCCAAGAATATCAACCACCCTTTTATTTACAAGCATATGAAAGAGGAACCACACAGAAAAAATTATAAAAACAATGCCAATGGTACCAATGAGAATACTCTGGTTTCTGCTTGATTTTATGGCTGCCACGGCAGCCTGTTCCGATGAACAGACAGATATACCGCCAAGCACCTTTTTTGAACTGCCATGGCAGTGATAACACCTTGATTCATTGGGGATTGATTTATTTACAATGGAAAAAATTTCCCCATTAAATTTTTTATGAAACAGCTGTTTATTATCATTACCAGATGCGATCATTGCTTTTACACCATTGGCTGCATTATCACCAAGAAAGGAATCTATTTCAGATCCAACAGCTTTTTCTTCTGTGGAAAATGATATTTTCCCGTTAAAATCATAAACAAAAACCTTAAGATCTGAAAGATTTTTATGAAGTCTTTTGAACTGGGTTCTTACAACATCATTATCTCCAATGGCAAGAGCATCAAACATTCCTCCCTCCACAGCATTGGCAAGCATTTCATTTTGCCTGGCAAGCTGATTTTCACTTAAACTTTTCTGGGAAGCAATATTAAACCAGATAACTGCTGCAAGAACGATAAATACAACCGTTGCAATGAAAAGCATGACACGCATCCACAATCTTTGTCTTATATATGATAACATTTTATTATTTCCTTATTTAATAACCGACATGGCCGGAGCATGGTCATTCTCATCGGCCACAACAAAAAATGAAAGTCCAATGATATAGTCGTTTGAACGGACTTTCATATAACTGCCACGGGCAGCCTTGGTGGTCTAAGTCTGCACACAACAAATGATGAAAGTTACATTCCTGGTTTGCCAGGACTTTCATATAAACTGCCACGGGCCCTAAGGGTTCACTCAAAAATTAATTACCAATTTGGGGAGTTGAGTCGCCTGGTAAGCTGCACTGTAACGGCAAAATGAGCTGCCACAAAAGCCGCCCTACCTTTGAATTTACCCAAAATCGGCTCGGCTTTTGTGGTCTGCTCCATTTTTTTGTTATGCTGTCATAAGGCGGCAATTGGCAGTGATTGTAACTCTGATATTGGTATTGTCTCAATTATTGAAGGTGTATAAGCTGAAATATGAAGAACATCACTCACCGGGGGCTTCTGTAAAATATCAATAACAATTTCACGAAGTTCTTCAGACAATTCTGCTAAGCCAGTCAATGGGAAACTTCTTGGACCAATTTCAGTTTTTTGGGCCAAAAGGGAATATTCCAAAAAAGTTAATCCTATTGCACGATGTTCATTTTTATTGATTCGTAATAGAATATGCTCATTTAATTCTATACCAGTCGCTTTTTCACCTGGCTCGAATGAAACATAAAGAGTATCACTTACCTCGTCATAATTAAAATTTGGCTTCTTCATTTTTTTAGCCTATTTCTTTCTGATACGCTGTTACAATATAGTTATTTGGGATTGGTTTTCATATTGATAACCTTACAGCATAACAACGCAGCTTACCAGGATGAATCGGCTTCCAAAATGTAAAGTTATTTTTGAGTTAGCCCTAAGCATGGCGATCTACTTTTTGGCCACAATACCCTATAACCTGGACAAGCCAGAACCCAAAAGGGTTTCTTAATTCTCTTGCCAAAAAAACACGAAAATAAGAATTAAGAGACTAAAAGGGCAGAGACTAAAAGGGCAGAAATCAAAACTCCATAATTACCGATAGTTGGAGGTTTTTCACAGATAACATATCTATGATATTATCAGTGAGCTCCGCCAAAAAGCAGAGGTTTGAAATCAAATGCATCAACCCTGTCGCTGTTGTGGCATGCAGTGCAATCATCAATGGAAAGATCATAGATAATATCCTCTGGATCTCCTGATTCGGCATGGAGACTTCCAGGTCCATGACAGACCTCGCATCCGGCATTTTTCAATTGTGGAGTCTTTTCTTCAGAAACAAACCCTCCTGGCTTACCGTATCCTGTTGTATGGCATTCAAAACATGATCTATACTCTTTGTCAGTGAGTTTAGACTTCATCACCCTGATACTTTCAAATGATGCTGCCTTTTTTGCAAATTCAATAAATTTTGCATATTCTACAGCATGGCATTCCTCACAGGCTTTTGAGCCAATGTAACTTTTTTCCTCTGCAGTGACAACTCCTCTATACAACAGGCAGACACATAGTAAAACAACAATAAAACAAATCAGCTTCATTCTCCCCCTCATTCAGTCAGACCCTCTTGCACCTGCAGGAATTGTATATCAAAAAATTTGCTCCGCAGCCCTAATGGTATTCCCTGCAAACACAACATAGCCAGACAGTTACTGGTTATTAATTTTTCTTTAAAAATAAAATCTAAACAATCCCTGGTTATTGTGCAAACATTTTTGTAAAAAAACAAAATCTCTTAATTCTATAATATCAATTATATTAATGTCAATTAAAAAATATATATTGTTAAAATGCTTGTTAAAATCACAATATAGGGTTGTATTTAAAAAAGGCTGAGCCCTCCGTTGTTCCTGCAATCAGAATATATGGCCGACGTTAGAACCAAACCCAAAATAAGGCATCCTTCATAAGTACCTTACACTTTCTGAAACCATTCCCTGTTTAAAAGGGATTTCCCCAAAAAAGTGTAAACTACTTTTATACTGACGAGCAGATAGAATATATTACAGTGCATTTCAATGAAATCTTGAATCATCTAAAATGAGTTTGACACGCTTCTTCTTTCAACTTTTCTTCGCCTTTCTTTTGTAAAAGAAAATGAAACAAAGACTCCATCCCTGACACTTTTTCGTCTGTCTATCTTATTTTTTCGTCTGTTTTTACTCTTTTTGCTGAAAATCGCTTTTTTCCTTTTTCTTAAAGGCAGCCCCACTACAGGTATAACAGACTCCACAGGATCTTTTTTAACAGGCAATATTCTTGGTGTATTCAACATTTCATTTTCTCCAATAACTCAATAACTCAATTCCTCAAGCATTTATCAAATTATCGTCAATATTGAAACTTTCTTTAGCCTTAGGATACGCCCAAAAATAAATGAATCATTAAAAAAATGGAGCAAAAAGCATCATCTGTTTTTTTTGCACTCTTTTATAAATCTGCTTGTTCTCAAAAAAGGTACATATAGAAGATCGCAGTTTATTATATGCTCAACCAGCCAGTCCCGCATTATTTTAATAATCTCATAGGAGAGATTATCCTTATCTTCTGCCACCTCTCTTCTAAGACCAATAGTGATCTTTATAAACCTGCGATGCTCTTTTGCATGGGCATCAACCTCGGGATAACCGCATTTCTTTAAATATGCTTCTTCCTGGCTGAAATAATACCTGCTGTACTCATTAATTTCAGCCACCATACTGGAACACTCCTTGGCACCAGCATCATTCGCTTTTAAATCAATGAGAACATTAAAGAGTGCAAACATTTTCTTTTGAAGCTCATCAATATCATCAATATCCACACTTAATTTTTCATCCCATTCAATCTTTTCTATCTTTTCTATTTTATCCATAGATAAATCCTTTTTTTGTATCCACGCATCTTGCTTGTCTTTTTGCCCCATATAACCGGCATGGCCGGAGCATGGTCATTCGCATCGGCCACAACAAAAAATGAAACTCCATGATTTTAAATAGTTATCCAGAGTTTCATATAACCGGCACGGCCGGAGCGTGGTTACTGCATCGGCCACAACAAATTTAGAAAGTCTATCATTGCAGTGGTTTGGACGGACTTTCATATAAACTGCCACAGGCAGCCTTGGTTTTTCACCTCGGTTTGCCCACAACAAAGTATGAAAGTCGCTATTGGTTTAAAAGAACTTTCATATAAAAACGCTTCTATTTTTTTTTACTGATAAATAAAGTTCCAATAACTGCAACAGATATGAGTACTGCAATGGCAACTACCATATGAAATCCACTGTCACCAAACTTTGGGTAGACCACAAAAGGAACCAGCCAGAGATAGAGAAATGAATGCAAAGCACCAATCAATACAATTCTTATTAATGCACCTTTTTTCATAATTAAAGACTTTCAAGCAATCTTTTTAATGCACCTTTTTTCACAATTAAAGACTTTCAAGCAATCTTTGATGAATATTATCAAACCCACCATTTGACATTATAAGCAGGAGATCCCCTTTTTCAGCATTTTGGTTTAAAAAAGTAATTATGGAATCTGTATCTTTAAAATGAAAAGCATCTGTTCCCTTTTTATTAATATCTGCAACAAGTTTTTCAGAACTAAGCCTTTCCGGCACAGGAATCTTGTCAATTCTTGAGGGCTTGCGCACACAGACCATGTCAGCTTCATCAAAGGAAGAGGGGTAAAGATCCTGAAAAACAGAGCGCATGCTTGAATTTGTCCTGGGTTCAAACACTGCAATCACCCTGCCCTTTTGGAAAAAAGGTTTTACAGCAGAAATGGTCTCTTTTACTGCAGTGGGATGATGGGCAAAATCATCCATTATGGTTATCCCTTTTTTCACGCCCCTTATATCCTGCCTTCTTTTAATGCCTGAAAAAGTTTTTAAAGCATTTACAAGAGAATTATCAGAGATACCAATCTTTTTAGCCACACCTGCCACAGCCAGTGCATTCATAAGGTTATGCCTGCCCATGAGAGGGGTAGCAACTTTAAAAAAATTACCCTGGGGAGTCGTTACCTGATAGAGAGTTTCACAGGACTCTATCTTAAGCTCCCTGTATGACCAGTCAGCAGATTCTTTTCCATATGTTTCAACTCTGCATTTTCCATACTCAAGAATCTCCTTTAAATTCTCATCCCCGTCACATGCCAGGATCAGACTCCTTTTTGAAATTCCTTTAACAAATTTTTTAAAAACATCCTTAACATGATCAAGATCTCTGAAAATATCGGCATGATCAAATTCAACACCTGTAATTATAGTCACACAGGGATCAAAATGCATGAATTTAGGGCCTTTATCAAAAAAGGCTGTATCATACTCATCGCCCTCAATCACAATATAATCACCATTGCCAATGCGGTAATTTCCATTAAAGTCTTTTAAAATCCCACCTATCATAAAACTCGGGTCAAGACCTGCCATATAAAGGAGATGGGCCATAATTGATGCAGTTGTTGTCTTACCATGGGTGCCTGCAACAAGAATAATCTTTTTGCCCTTTGCAGCAAAGCAGTTTAAAGCCTCTGGCATTGAGCAAAAAGCAATATTTCTTTCCATCACTTCAACTGCTTCAGGATTTCTTGCTGTAACAGCATTACCGATGATCACAAGGTCAGGCCCATACTGCAGATTATCTTTTTTAAAACCCTTAAAAAGATTTATCCCCTTTTGTTTTAAAAAATCACTCATGGGAGGATAGATATTCTCATCTGAACCTGTTACATCATACCCCATATCCTGCAGCATACAGGCCAGAGCACCCATGCCTGTACCACAGGCTGCAACCATATGAATTTTTTTTACATTATCCGGAATCCGGTTCTGCTCCATATTAATATTACAACTCATATCAGAATTCTGGTATCCTTACATTGCTATTTTCTAATTTTTTCCATAACCTCTGATGCAGCAGCAATGGTTTTCTCAATATCCTCATTTGAATGGGCTGCAGATACAAAAAGAGCTTCAAACTGTGAAGGTGCAAGATAGACACCTTTTTCAAGCATCCCATTATAATATGCTGCAAACATATCAAGATCACTTGATTTTGCATCATCAAAATTTTTCACTTCTTTTTCTGTAAAAAAGAGCCCTGCCATGGAGCCGACATGTCCGGCGTTAACCTTTATTCCGGCATTGGCAGCTGCGTTCCTGATACCATTTATAAGCTTTTCACTCTTTGCATCAAGATCTTCATAAAACCCTGGTTTTTTCAACTCTTTAAGGGTTGCAATACCTGCAGCCATGGCAAGGGGATTTCCGGAAAGCGTTCCTGCCTGGTAAACAGGACCATCAGGTGCAATGTGATTCATAATATCTTTTCTGCCGCCATAGGCACCCACAGGAAGTCCGCCACCAATGATCTTTCCAAAACAGGTAAGATCAGGAGTTATGCCAAAAAGTCCCTGGGCAGAGCCCTTTGCCACCCGGAATCCAGTCATAACTTCATCAAAGATGAGCAGACTGCCATGCTTTGCTGTATATTCCCGCAAGGCTTCATGGAATCCTTTAACAGGCTGGATCATCCCCATATTCCCTGCCACAGGTTCCACAATAACACCTGCCACAGAATCACCCTTTTCTTCCATGATTTTTTTAAAACCTTCAATGTCATTGTACTTTAATGAAAGAGTATGGGTGACAACAGACTCAGGTATTCCAGGACTTCCTGGAATATTAAGGGTTGCAACACCGGAACCTGCTGCCACAAGAAGAGTATCAGCATGTCCATGATAA
>JAYEHB010000294.1:0-7564 GCA_034659375.1 Thermodesulfobacteriota bacterium | reverse complement strand
AGTCCTGTACTGCTGAAACTGAACTTGTGTTCTTCAAAAAAACGTACAGGCTGAAGAACACTTTTAACTTATGGCTTACATCCCCTACCCTGAAGGGATAGGGGTTTTACGCCATCTTTATAAATAACAGTGAGCTGTTAATTGTTCATTAATAAGGAAGCTGATGATAGAAGAGATTAATACAACCAGCATTGAGACGGAGATGAAACGATCTTATCTCGAATATGCAATGAGTGTAATAATTGGCAGGGCACTTCCCGATGTCAGGGACGGGCTGAAACCTGTTCACAGGCGTGTGCTTTTTGCCATGAGGCAGTTGAGGAACGACTGGAATAAATCCTATAAAAAATCTGCCCGTGTTGTTGGTGATGTGATTGGTAAGTACCATCCCCATGGCGATTCCGCAGTGTATGATACAATTGTACGCATGGCGCAGGATTTTTCCCTGCGTTATACACTTGTGGATGGACAGGGCAACTTCGGTTGTTTTATTGGCGAAACTAAAATAAAATTGGTTGATGGGACTGAAAAAAGTTTTGCTGAGCTTGCCAAATTACCAGAAAATGAAATTTTTTATGTTTATTCAGTCGATAAAACGGGTAAAGTAGTTGTTGGTGAAGGCAGACATGCACGTATTACATATAAAAATGCAGAATTGATTGAGTTAATATTAGACAATGGTGAACAGATACAATGTACACCGGATCATCGGTTTATGTTACGGGATGGTACTTATAAAGAAGCCCGGTCGTTAACTTTTGAAGATAGTCTGATGCCCGGTTACTTCGATTCCGTTCCTGATATGATGCAGGAGTTGAGCAAAAAATCAAAAATTGCATTGCATAATAAATGGTCAAATCCTGATTATAAGATACACATTATACGTCAAAAAATTTTAGGGTATGTGCAAACGCTTATTCAAAGATTTCCAGAACAAGAAATTACTCCGGAATTATATGAAGCAGAACGTAAACCCAATGGTGTTCCAAAGTATCAGAATACTTTACAGTATTTCAGTAGTTTTAAAGAATTATTAGAAGCAGGTCATAATTATAATCACAAAATTGTCGCTAAAAATATTATAGAAAAGCGTGCAGAGGTCTATGATATTACGGTAGATGAACATCATAATTTTTTATTAAGCAGTGGTGTTTTTGTCCATAATTCTGTTGACGGTGATTCCCCTGCTGCCATGAGATACACAGAGATCAGGATGAAAAAAATTGCCCATCTTATGCTGGTTGATCTTGAAAAAGAGACTGTGGACTTTAATTTAAATTATGATGAGACCATGGAAGAGCCCTCTGTTCTTCCAACAAAATTTCCTGCACTTATTGTCAATGGCTCTTCGGGAATTGCCGTTGGCATGACCACCAATATTCCTCCCCATAATATTGGTGAGGTTGTGGACGGTCTGACAGCTCTTCTTGAGAATCCTGAAATTGAGATTCCTGAGTTGATGCTCCATATTCCAGGTCCTGATTTTCCCACATATGGTATTGTAAATGGTAAAAAAGGGATCTATGATGCCTATACCACAGGCCGGGGTATAATAACCCTCAGGGCAGTGGTTGAAGTTGAGGAAAACTCCAGGAACAACAGCGAGACCATAGTTGTAACAGAGCTTCCCTACCAGGTGAACAAAGCAAAGCTTGTGGAAAAAACCGCCGCACTTGTCAGGGAAAAAGTTATTGAGGGAGTCTCCTATGTAAGGGACGAGTCTGACCGCCACGGCATGAGAATTGCCATTGGTCTTAAAAGAGATCAAATTGCTGATGTTACAATAAATCAGCTTTACAAGCATACAAATATGCAGACAAGTTTTGGTATAATTTTACTTGCTGTTGTGAATAACCGGCCAAAACTTTTAAACCTTAAAGAGATTCTTGAGCATTTTGTTGAACACCGTAAAGATGTAATAACAAAAAGAACCCTGTTTGATTTGAAAAAGGCTGAAGAGAGAGCTCATATTTTAGAAGGGCTCAAAATTGCCCTTGACAATCTTGATGATGTTGTTGCCCTTGTCCGGGGTTCAAAATCTCCTGAAGAGGCAAAAAATGGACTGATTAAGAGATTTGAACTCAGCCCGATTCAGGCCCAGGCAATTCTTGATATGCGCCTCCAGAGGCTTACTGGTCTTGAAAGGGACAAAATAAATGATGAGTATAATGCTCTTTTAAAGGATATAGCCTGGTACAAAGAGATTCTTTCAAGTGACGAGGTTGTAACAGGGATAATAAAGCAGGAACTTGCTGACCTGAAAGATGAGTTTAATGATAAAAGAAGAACCAGGCTTGCTGAGAGTGCCGGTGAGATTAATATCGAGGATCTAATAGCTGAAGAGGATATGGTTGTAACCATAACACGAAGCGGCTATATAAAACGTAATCCTGTTACGCTTTATGCAAATCAGCACAGAGGTGGAAAAGGTAAAACAGCCATGGGCACAAAGGCTGATGATTTTGTTGAACACCTTTTTGTGGCATCCACACACCATACATTCCTCTTTATTACTAATTTTGGCAAGGTGTATCAAACAAAAGTGTATGAACTTCCCATGGCTGGAAGATCAAGTCTTGGCAAGGCTCTTGTCAATCTCCTCAATCTTTCTGAAGGTGAAAAAGTTGCCACAATTCTCACTGTTCCAGAGTTTGCTGCAGATCAGTATGTAATGATGGCGACTAAAAAGGGCAGGGTGAAAAAGACCGATCTTATGGCCTATAGCCGGCCAAGATCAGGAGGCCTTATTGGTATCAAGCTTGCAGAGGAGGATGAACTCATTGCTGCACGTATTATTGACAGTAATATGGATATTTTTCTTGGCTCAGAAAAAGGTAAGGTGATAAGATTCCATGAAGAGGATATCCGTGCAACTGCCAGGGGCTCCATGGGAGTCAGGGGCATGAGAATAGATCCTGGTTCTTCTGTTGTGGGCATGGAGGCTTTATGCCATGGAGAGACTCTTCTTACTGTGACTGAAAATGGATATGGAAAACGTACTTCAATTGAAGAATACAGAGCCCAGGCAAGGGGAGGCAAAGGCGTTTTTTCCATAAAAACATCACAGCGTAATGGAATGATGGTATCCCTTCTTCTTGTGGATGACAAAGACGAGCTTATGCTGGTAACAGATAAAGGCAAGCTTATTAGAATATCCATGGATGGTATCTCAATTATCAGCAGAAATACCCAGGGAGTGAAACTCATCAACCTTGCTTCTGAAGAAAAGCTCATTGGTATTGCAAGACTTCCTGAAGGTGAAGAAAAGGAAGAGGATGCTGGAGTACAGGGTACAGAGTCAGATGACAAGGTCGATGTGGATGATGTTGAAGCTGGAGTTCAGAGTACAGAGTCAGATGATAAGGTCGATGTGGATGATGCTGAAGCTGGAGTCCAGGATACAAAACCTGATGATCATGGAGATGATCATGAATATGGAGATTCAGAAGAAAAATAAAGGTGCGGGTCATAGAAAAAGACTCAGGCAGAAATTTCTGGAAAGCGGTCTTTCAGGATTTCATGATTATGAGGTTATTGAACTGCTGCTGACCTTGAATACACCGAGAAAAGATTGTAAAGAGAGTGCAAAAGAGCTTTTAAAACGTTTTAAAAGTCTGCCCCAGGTTTTTGAAGCAGGTGCAGGAGAGTTGCAGCAGGTAAAAGGTGTGGGGCCTTTAAATGTTTTTGGCATAAAGCTCATTAAAGAGGTTGCAGTCCGTTATCTTGAACAGAGAATAATTGCAAAGGATGTGGTAAAAAATTCCCATGATCTCATGGAGTATCTCAGCCACGCAATAGGCAATAAAACCCATGAGGTATTTGCCGGGATATTTCTTGATGCAAAGAACAGGGTTATTGTCTGTGAAATCCTTTTTCAGGGAACTCTTACTGCAAGTGCGGTATATCCAAGGGAAGTGATTACAAAGGCGTTGGAACACCGGGCTGCCGCTGTTATCTTTGCCCATAACCATCCTTCCGGGGACTTTTCTCCATCGCCTGAAGATATTGCCATCACAAAAAGGCTGGTTTTTGCCTTAAGGCATGTGGGGGTAACCGTGCATGAGCATGTTATAACAGGAAACAAGGGTTTTTACAGTTTTGCAGACCACGGTGTGATTGCTGAATTTAACAGGGAGTTTGAAAAAAACGATGGATAGCAAAACAGAAGACAGGCCGGATTGTTTTGGAGATCTTGAAAAAGTTTTTCCCATGACCCAAAGGGGGTTAAGGGAGACTCCTGATGACTGCATGTATCTGTGTGCCTGTAAAACACCCTGTTTAAAAGCCGCCATGGCAGGAACAAGGGGAAGAGATGTTAAAGAAGAGCTTGTTGAGCGAAGTGAGCAGGCCGGTATGATCAATTTTTTTGAGAGATGGTCACGGAAAAAGCAGATTCACAGGGAAAACAGTTGAGCAAACATTAACGGGCAGCCTTGGTGGTCTATGTCTGCACACAACAAATTGATGAAGGGCAACCACAGGGGGTTGCCCCTACTGGTTTGCCAGGACTTTCATATAAATTATTAAAAGGAGGCGGCAATTCCTTCCCTGGGCTGAAGACTTGGGGGTTCCTTGCCGATTTTTTATGAAATCTGTAAAAGATCTTGAGATGTATGGGAAAAGGGTTCTGGTGAGGGTTGATTATAATCTGCCCATGGATGAAAATTCAATCATCACTGATGATAATCGTATAAAAGCCACTCTGCCTTTGATTGAGTATCTTATGGAAAAGGGGGCGAAAATCATACTTGCCTCCCACATGGGAAGGCCTGGTGGTAAAAGAGTTGCACACCTCTCCCTTGCTCCTGCTGCCATACGTCTTGCTGAGCTTTTGAACAGGGAGGTGGCCTTTGTTGAGGAGTGCATTGGCGGGGAAGTGCAGAAAAAAGTTGCCGGCCTTTGTAATGGTGATATAGTTCTTCTGGAGAATTTAAGGTTCCATAAAGGGGAAAAAGCCAATGATCCTGAATTTGCAAAAGAGCTTGCCTCTCTCTGTGATATCTATGTTAACAATGCCTTTGCTGTATCCCATAGAAGCCAGGCATCTATTGTGGGGATTGTTCCCTTTGTTGCAAAGTGTGCAGCGGGTTTTCTGCTTGAAAAAGAAATTTCCTGTTACAGTGATTCAGTGAAAAATCCTGAAAAACCTCTGGTGGCAATTATTGGCGGAGCAAAAGTCTCAGGCAAGCTCAATGCATTAAAAAATATGCTTAATTATGTTGATACACTGATAATTGGCGGAGCCATGGCAAATACATTTTTAAAGAGTTGCGGCATTGATACAAAAGGCTGCCTTATTGAAGAGGAGCTTATATCAACCGCTGCAGAAATAGTTTTGGATGCAGAAAACCGGGGTGTTGAGCTTTTGCTTCCAAAAGATCTTGTTGTTGCGGAAAAATTTGATCAAAATGCAAAAAAGGGTGAAGTTCTGGTGCATGATATCCCGGATAACTGGACAGGCCTTGATATTGGCCGTAAAACTGCGGCTCTTTTTGCAAAGGCAATATATAAAGCAAAAACAGTGGTCTGGAACGGTCCCATGGGGGTTTTTGAGATGGAACCATTCAGAGCCGGCACAAAGGCTGTGGCTGATGCTGTGGCTGCCTCGGATGCTTTTTCTGTTGTTGGCGGAGGAGATACCGGCCTTGCAGTCAAGGTGTGCAATGTTGCAGAGAAAATCAGCTATATCTCAACAGGAGGTGGTGCTTTTCTTCATCTCATGGAGGGCAAAGAACTGCCCGGAGTTATTGCTTTGGAAAGGAGTTAAATAAAGTGTTCTGCTGCTCCAGAGAAGGGTTGAGTCAAGAAGACAGGCTGAGAAGATCATATTATGAAGTCCTCAGGGATGAGATGGATCTGTTTGTGCTGGAGTATTCTCTTGTTCAATCATATTATAAATTTTTAGATCAAAAGGTTTCCTATCCTTTTGTGGAGACAAGGGAGTTAAAGCCCAGAGCCAGAATTCCCAATACTGAGTTTGAAGCCCAGAACTCTTTTCTTGTATTGTTTTCAGAAAATCACGTTGGTGCAAGGCATAAAAAATATATTAGATATTTTGATGTAAATAAGACAACAAAGACCAATCTTGTAAAACACAAATATTGTTCAGATGTTGAAGACTTTCACAAAAATTTTAAATATATGGAGACACCCGGTTTTTTTGATTTTATGAAATCTCTTTTGCCGGTTGATTATGCTTTGCTGGTTCAGCCTGATGTGAGATTAAAAAAAAGTTACGCTTTGACCCATGTTCATGTGCGCATTGACTGGCCTATTGCCGAAGCTGCCGAGGAACTTGCAAAATCTCTTAGATACATCTCAAGGGATCTCTATGAAAAGGGTGATAAATATGCTGAGAATATTCAAAATAAATTTTTTGAATATTACGGCATGCCCCTCATGGCAGGGGGCAGAAGAACTGCTGCCATTATTGCTGCCCAGTATTTCAGAAAATTTGGCAGCATGACAACTGTATATGTGGGAAGCAGTGAATCAAGAGCTCTTTTAAGAATAGATGAAAAAGGAATCTCCAAGTCTGTTCTGGTTAAATTTTCAAGGGAAGAGGTCAAAGCCATAGCAGATTCAGCAGATCTTACCCGGGAAAAATTTACAAGAAATTATGTTATTGCAAGGGAAGGTAAAAAGGTTGTCTGCATATTCAAAACTCACTATGACTATACCATCCATGCCCTTCCCTCGGAAGGAGGCAGACTCAGGGAACTTAAGTCTGATATTAGCTGGCTGAAGGTATCATTGGAACAGATTTTGCCAAAGCCTTCAGTGCATAGCTGCCCGCCTATTCCTTTTAAAATAATCTATTCATGAAGATTTTACAGATTTTTTATCATTGCGATTTCATCACAGTCAGGGAACTTGACGCACAGGATACAGTCTGCCCATATCTTTATGGGCAGCTCTGACCTGTCAACGATATTAAAATCAAACCGTTTAAAAAATGTGGGTCTGTATGTCAGGGTAAAGAGCCGCTGGATTTTAAATACAAGGGCCTCCTGAACAGCTCTGTCCACAAGCAGAGTGCCAAGGCCTTTTCCTGTATGATTTTCAGACACAGCAAGGGATCGTATTTCAGCAAGATCCTCCCAGCAGAACTGCAAAGCACAGCATCCTGCAATTATACCATCCTCTTCAACAACCCAGAAGTCTCTTATATGATCGTAGAGTTTACTCAAAGGTCTTGCTAAAAGCTCTCCTTTATTGCTGTAATGCTGAAGAAGAGAGTGAATTGCTTTAACATCACCAATCATAGCTTTTCTTATCATTGTCTATCCGATACATTTTTCTTAATAATCACCAACACATATTACCGATTGTTAACTGCATGGAATTTGCATCCCATGAATATTTAATTTATAAAATAGGTAGTTTTAATTAAGATTTGTTAGTTATACATGTACTATGCATTAACCTTATAACTGCCATGGGCAGCCTTAGTGGTCTAAGTCTGCACACAACAAAATGATGAAAGTTACACTCCTGGTTTGCCAGGATTTTCATATAAAGTTCATTGTTTTTTAAGCAGTGCAGCAATATTCTGCTCTAACTC
>JAYEHB010000293.1:0-7594 GCA_034659375.1 Thermodesulfobacteriota bacterium | reverse complement strand
AATTTCTTCTTTTTTGGGGCTGCGGCAGATCAATGTTTCTTTGCCACAGGCAGACGATGGTAAAAATAAATGTCAGGGGTGCAAATCAGCTCAAAGACAATGTAAAATGGGTGCCATTAGTTATGATGAAGACTTAAAACAACCGGATATAGATAAAAATGAGTGTTTTATGTGTAACACGTGTGCAGCGCATTGTCCGGTACTAAGCAAAGAAGACCGGCAAATACAAAAAAGACCGGCAAATACATAGATGCCGGAAAATTCTATAAAGGAACAAAATAATGGACTATATTAAAAAAAACTGGTTGGGCATAGTAGCAACTATCTTACTTTTATTAACTATTAATGCCGGATTTTTTATTTATTATCAAAATTTAAAAATACGTACAATCACCAGTACAAGTAATATTGAAAACCAGGAAAAGAGTCTGATAGTGCAGGCTCCTCTGGATTATGAAGATTTTAAGCTCCAATGGGGCCTGGCGTGGATTGGTTTGGAACTTGATGATGTTACTCCGGCAATGGCCGCAATTGCAAGGCTTGACAGAGTTGAAGGTGCATACATTACAGATGTTACAAATGATTCTCCTGCCCAGAAAGCAGGCATTGAACCGGGAACTATAATACTTTCTTTTAACGGAAGAAAAATCAGGACCCCTGAGCAGTTTCAAAACGATCTTGCCGGAAACGAAACAGGCACTCAATTTTATATATGTCTGTCAAATGCAGATGAAAGAACTACTGTTAATCTAATACCTGAAAAAAGGCCTTCATATTTACCTGTTCTGATTAAAACATATCCTTATATAGGTGTTACTGTAAATGATATAGCAGAAGACAGTGCTGATGCAGAAAAAATTGAAGAAGCGGAAAAGGCTGGAGGAGTCCTTGTTGAAGAAGTTGTTCCCAACTCTCCGGCAGAAATAGCAGGTCTGTTAAAAGATGATATTATAATGTCGTTTAATTCCAGAAAGACCAGAACCTTAAGGGAATTTTTATCTGATCTTTCAGGATGCCGGCCCGGCGAAACAGTCCGCATGTGCATAATGAGGGAAGATATTCGCAAGACACTGTTTATTACTTTAGAACATAATATACTTTAATACATTGTTTTTCTCATTGTACCATCTTAAATTACTGTTTTTGTCAATTTACGAATTTAACATAGATAGTTGGCTATGACAAACAATTTTTGCTTACATATCTTTTTATTGTTCCTATATCTTTTTTAGCCATGTAGAGTAAAGTTATGCAAAGCAAATATATTAAATAAAAATAGATAGTTAAAAAAATAAAAAGTTATTGACACGGAATGTATATTAATATATTTAAAAATAATGCTTCTTAATTAAAAAGAATTTGAGGAGAAAAATTATGTATTATATCTTTTACAACATCACCTCTCTTATGTTCAACATTGTGTAGATTGTATGTACCTGGCCTAATGTTTTTACCTGTCTCGAAAGCCATAAACACTCTAATTTAAAGAGTTTAAATATTGCAAGGAGGGTAAAAAAATATATATGTCCACCTACTTATGTACAATCAGGTGTATTTTACAGATTGGTTCTTTAGCCGGGATGGGGGAAAACAGGAGGTGATTTATAAATGTTAACTTTTCTTTTGCTTATAGTACTGGCAATAATGCTTTACTTTATGGTTAAAAAATTTAATCGACAGAAGCTTATTATTAATGAATTGCGTAATGAATTGGTAAGACTCAAAAAAGTTGAGGCTAAACTCAAAAAAAAATAGATAGTGCTATTTTATAAAGTCTAATTTAAACATCAATTACGCTCAAGAAGCAGCAATTTATAAATGGATTATTAAAGGGTAAAACTATGAATGCTGAAAATAAATTATGCCCAAAAAATTATCAGGTTTGGGTCGCTTTTTTGATGGGGATGGTGGTTATTGTCATTTCGATGGTAGTGTTTGATCAAGTTTCAGACAGTCGTTACGGTAGTACTGATAACAGATTAGTCGATGAAACTATTGTTGACCAGAGGGATAGTATGGCTCAGCCGGGCGCTGCTGCTGAATTAACCAGCGGCGAAACAAGTTCTGATGTATTCTTAGGGATTGAAGTATCAAATGCAACCTCCCAGATGACTCAACAACTTGGTCTTGATATTTCAGAGGGTGTGTTTATTACAAGGGTGCTTGCAAATTCACCGGCTCAGGAAGCCGGCGTAGAGCCAGGGGATATTCTTTTTGAATTTGACCATCGTGAAGTTGATGATGTTAAAGAGTTAATCGAATTGATGAATAAAGCTGAACCTGGAGAGAGGATAAAATTAGCACTTATCAGGGATGACAGCCGTATTGTAATTTATGTTGTATTGGAAGAAGCCGTTTCAAACAAGAATTTATCAGTTAGCAAGGTTACAGGGGATGTAATATCCATTGCCGGGGATACCTTAACCGGTGATCAAAGATGGGGTGTTGTTATTGCTGAGTTAAATGACCAGCTGCGTAAGACCTACAAAATTCCCGATGATAAAAATGGTGTGGTTGTTGTAAATGTTGTGTCAGGGAGTGCGGCCGCAAGTGCTGGAATTGTTAAAGGTGATTTGATCCAGCGTGTGGATAAAATCATTGTTGAAAATTTAACTGATTTTTTTAAGGCTCTTCAAATATCTGATAATAGCGTTATTCTGTATGTTTACAGAGATAATTCAGCTTTATTGATTAATATGACAGCATCTATACCTTATACGGGTTCGCAGGTGTATAAGGTGGCACAGGAGGGCATTGGAATGAACCGCCCTTTGTATGTTCCAGGGTATGATCAAACCCAGAGCGGTGATCCTGATGACAAAACAAAGAATACTGTCATACAATAAGCAGGAGGAAAAAATTTGTACCGATTAAAAGAGTTTGTAACACATTATTTAACAGGTTTACTGTCTGTTCTGCTGGTATTAAATCTTGTCATAATAATATTCAGTGCCATGGGAGTTGGTTTAGTTCAGCTTCGCCAGGTTTCGACATTTTTTTCAACTTTAGTGGATGATCCTGCACATTATTTAACCCGTAGTGATGACACTGAAAATCAGCAAACCAGACGGGCTTCTGCAACTGCTGTTCAAACAGCAGGTATAATAACTGGTTCCAACATTAAACTAGTCAGTTCAAATGAAACACTAATCGGCTCAGACGAAACATTTGCTGTTGCCGTATCAAAAGTCAGAACGGCTGTGGTAAATATTTCCTGTGAACGTATAGTACCGGTAAATAATTCTTTGGAAAACCTTAATTTTGATGACCCTGCACAGGATCTTGCAGCTTTTGGTGGTATTGGTTCAGGAATAATAATTGATTCAAGGGGATATATTCTTACCTGTTATCATATTGTTGCCAGGGCTTCTAATATTATTATTACGCCATTTGGAAATGAAACCAGGCGTTATGCCGCTCAGATTGTTGCAAAAAATGAAAGCCTGAATCTTGCCATACTTAAAATTAATCCCTCTTACAACCTTAATTTAGCTGCATTAGGAGATTCATCCATGATGGAGGTTGCTGATGAGGTAATGGCAATTGGAAATCCATTTGGGCTTGAACAGAGCGTAACCCATGGTATTATCAGCGATAATAAACGTAATCTGTTGATTCAGGGAATAGTTATCAAAGATATGATTCAGACTGATGCAGCTATTAACAGAGGATCAAGCGGCGGACCCCTTATCAATAGAAGAGGTGAGGTAATAGGGATTAATATGGCTATATATTCACCAAGCGGAGTTTACGTCGGCATAAGCTTTGCCCTGCCGGCAAACCAGGCTAAACTATTTATAGCAGGGACACTTAATAATATTACACAACCATATTATTAGATAACCTTTTATACTGAAAATCAGGAAATAAAATGAGAATAACTTTAAAAATTATAGGCTTTATATCAGGTGTGATTCTGGTTGGGTCATTAATAATAATGAATGCAACGCCGGTTGTTATTGACCTTGTTTTTATTGATGGAGAAGTAGCAGTTTTTATCATTATAATTGCATCTTTTATAACAGGTTTTATTACTTGTGTCATATATTTATGGTTGAAAAAAAGTCTTCTGGTTCAAAAACAGTCAAGACAAAAGAGTTTAAGACATGATGATCTTTTTGGAGACGATTAATGGGAATTACAAGAAAAAAGTCTGATATAATTTCAGAGCCCTGGATTGATGATTCAAAAAATGGTATCCAATCTGTGGATGAATCCATTCACAGGGTTTACTGGATAGCTTTGCTGGTTAATCTGGGTCTTGCCTGTTTTAAAATTACCATTGGCGCTCTGGGATACAGCAGACTTTTAGTACTTGACGGCTTAAATTCAGGAGCCAATGCAGTTGTAATCTCATTAATTCTGTTTGGCGTATTCATGAGCCATCCAAGAACTGTATCAAGCAAATACCCAAATGGTAAAGGCAAAGTTCAGTACATTTTTACACTTGTTGCCGGATTTTTCATTGCTGTAGGGGCTACGATTATCATGGCCACAGCACTTAAATCATTTTTCAGTCCTGCAAGTTTCGAGCATATTTCCGTTGGGATTTGTGTTGCTTTGATTTCAATTATGGCAAATGTGATGTTGCTGAGCTATTTAAAGCAAACCGAATCTGTTTATCAACAAGATGCTTTTAAAACAATTATTAAACTTCAGTCTTTGAATATTGGTTCTTCAATAATATTGGTAAATTCACTTTTACTTTCCGGGTTGTTGGGATGGCTTATTTTTGAACATATTGGAAGTATCACTATCTCTTTTATTGTTCTCTACCTGAGTTATAGTATTATCAAGAGTTCTCTGGATGGTGTTATGGATCGAAGCTTAGGTGAGCAAGTAGAGTCAAGGTTAATCAAAATAATATATTCAGTTAAAGGAATCAGGGAGGTAAAATTTTTACATACAAGATATTCAGGTCATATTTTATTAATAGATATTCAGGTCTGTTTAGATGGAACATTGACAATAAAACAGACTGACAAGATTATTTCACAAGTAGAAAAGTGCATGGCTGATGATTTAAAAGAAATTTCACACGTTATTTCTATTGATCGTCGCCCTGCTTAATTTTTAGCATTAATTTATTTTAATAACGGCCATGTCAGGCCACCTGAAACAACAAAGCATGAAAGTCTGGGGATCAGTAAACATAAGGACTTTCATATAAATTGTTAATTTTAAGGAGATTATTATGAAACACATCATTATCGGGTTGGTTGCTATTACATTGGGAGTATGGGGAATTGTACTAAACTGGTATCAGTTTTTGGATCTTTTGTGGGTTTTAGTTCCGGTTATGGCTGCTGTACTGGGTGTAATTTCACTTCTTGCAGGAATCAGTAATTTTTCAAAAACTTCAAAAACAAAAAATACCGGTTCCATAGATGAGCGTTTATCTGAGGGTGATTTTGATGACTAACAAGAATAAAGAAAAAATTGATAATATAGAAGAAGATATGGATCAATTTGAAAATGTTGGAGGTTCTGCCAATGACAAAGAGAAGGTACCGTTATCTTTTCTTGTTCAATGGCCTGTTATTCAATTGGGTAATACACTTTCCAATATGGTATCCGGATATAAAAAATTGTTCAAAATGAGACCATCTGATCTAAAAAGCATGTATCTCAAACAGGCAAAAGCTATGAACCAGAAGGGAAACATAACACAATGTATCAATTTTCTGGAACAAATCGTTATAATTGATAACAAGGATTATGATATAATTTATAAACTTGGTGTTGCCTATGAAAAAGATAATCAGAATAAACGGGCAGCACGAGCATATCAAAGGGTGATTACACTTAAGCCTGATTTTGCAAAGGCTCATTATCGAAAAGCACTTCTGCTGATTCGTAATAAAGAATATGCAGATGCTTTAACTGCTTTGGAAAAAGCTGTTGAGTTAGAGCCTGATTCTGCAGAAATACATTTTCGCCTGGGCCAGACAAATGATCGTTTAAAGAAATATCAGAAAGCTATAGATTGTTTTAACAAGGCAGTTGAAATTAATCCTGAGTTTCTTGCAGTTTATAAGAATATGGCATTAACTTATGACAGTATGGATAACCATAAAGAGTCTCTGAGATGTTTGAAATATGCTCTTGATATAGAAGAATTTTGAAATTTTTTACTCAGAAGTTGTATAAAATTTTAATTGATTGGTGGAGAGATATACTATGGCAAATTTAGAAGGATTGTCAGTTTCGGAATTAAAATCATATCTTTCCGGACAGGTTAAAAGTCTCAAATTATTAAAAACAATATTGATTATCTCAATTATTGTAATTATTCTGGCAGTAGTTGGGCATGTTATCTATTATTTTAATTATTTGACAAATTTGAATTTTGATGTGCAGGCATCAAAAGCCAAGGTGGAGACTGCACTGCAGTATCGGGCAAATCTTGTACCTGTATTAATTGAGAGTGTTGTTAGTTTTGTTGAACATGAAGACAATGTTTTTAATTCAGTCGTGGATGGGCGTGAGCGCTCTTTACAGAAGGCTCCCACAACCCTTAATGATTTGGAAAAACTGAAAAAATCGGCAAAATTAATGAGCAATGCAAAAGATTTGTCCGGAATGAATGATTTACTGCAAAAGGTTTTTGCCATTGCTGAACAATATCCTGATCTGAAAACTGCTGAGCCGTTTCAACTTTTGATGACAAAGGCAAGTGACACAGAAGCTGAAATATATGCACAGCGTCTTGATATGACTGATAAAATAAACCTTTATACAACAGTTGTGGCAATGTTTCCCGGTAATTTTTATTCAACTGTTTTGTTTTCTTTTCCAAAGTATGAATATTTTAGTGGTAAACGTTATTCTGAATGGCCTGATTTTAAGGGGAAAAGTCATTCAGGATGGCCAAATGTATCCACTGAAACTGTAAATGGCAAAAATTATCAATCATCCAGGAAAGAGAAAGATGATAAATAAGAGAAACATAGCTCAAAAAGATCTTGAAAAATATCCTGAATGCTATTGGTGTGCTGAAAATGTGGGGAGAATTGCCTTTTGGGGTAATGTAGGTTTGTTTGTCTTGAAAATTTTTTGCGGTGTAGCAGGAAATTCCAAAGCACTTCTCGCAGATGCAGTGCATTCATTTGTGGATATATTGACTGCAACAGTGGTCATGATCTGTCTGAAGGTCAGCGGTGCTCCGCCGGATAAGGAGCATCCCTATGGCCATGGAAATACAGAGTATATAGCTTCTTTGTTCATTGGGCTTTCGCTTTTTGGAGTGGTATTATTAATTATTTATGAAAGCATACTTTCTATTATTGAGGGTGCAACAACTCAGCCAAATATGATTGCTATGCTGGGACTGGTTATTTCAATCGGGGCAAACGAGTTGATGTTCCGCCAGTCTTTATGTGCCGGGCAAAGATTTAAATCTCCTGCCATGATTGCAAATGCCTGGGAGAACCGTGCTGATGTATTATCTTCCAGTGCAGCTCTTTTAGGAGTAGTAGGTGCCCAGCTTGGTTTTTTATTTATGGATTCTGTCGGTGCATTACTTGTGGCTCTTATGATTGGGAAAAGTGCCTATGACATGATGCGTGATACCTGGCACGGAGTGCTTGACAGT
>JAYEHB010000292.1:0-7616 GCA_034659375.1 Thermodesulfobacteriota bacterium | reverse complement strand
AGATACACTTTTCAACCCGGGGACATGGTACGATTAAACGGTAAAATTTTAACTGTAAAAGGAACTATGTCAAATGGCAATAGTGTTCTACTGAGTAACAAAAAAGGAGTAAGCCCAAAAAAACTGAGCTTAATTAAATACGGCAAAGGATTAACTTTTGAGCTAACTCCAACATGATTGTTGAGAAATGGGGTCGGGCCACGCTAAGTGTCTGAAATATAAACAAATGTCTTCTAAAAAAGGGCTTAAAACAGGCTTAGAGTGGCAATTTTGACCCCAAAATTGCCGGTTTAAGAAAAAAAGGGTGATTTCTTGTAAACCAAAGCCGTTTCAGGTATAGATGTTTAGGATTTCAGAGTTGAATTTTTGAATTTCAAGTAGAAGAAAAAAGAGGGACAGACCATGGGCAAGGGGGATGTATGAATATAGAAAATACGATCAACGAAAATTTATACAATGAGATCAGTATCTTAATTCAACAGGCTCGTAAAAAAGTTGTTCAGTCTGTAAATTGGACAATGGTAATAACTTATTGGGAGATAGGCAAACGAATTGTTGAAGAAGAACAACATGGTGAAAACAGGGCTGAATATGGCAGGTTCCTTATTAAAACGCTGTCGGAAAAATTAACTCGGGAATTTGGGAAAGGATTTGATAAGCGCAATCTGTTTTATATGCGGCAGTTCTATCTCACTTTTCCAATTATGAACGCACTGCGTTCACAATTGTCATGGACGCATTACCGCTTTTTAATGAAAATAGAAGATGAAGTTGAGCGGCAGTTTTATATGAATGAAAGTGTTGATTGTTCATGGAGTACCCGGCAATTGGAAAGGCAAATTAATTCATTTTATTATCAGCGTTTATTGGCAAGCCGTGATAAAAAAATGGTGAAAGCAGAAGCTGAACAGCATAACCAGCCTTTAAAACCTGTTGATGTGTTAAAAAATCCAATGGTACTGGAGTTTCTCGACCTGAAAGAAAATACAAACTATCTTGAACAGGATTTGGAAAAAGCCATCTTGAATAAATTGCAGGAATTTTTGCTTGAACTCGGCAAAGGCTTTTCTTTTGTGGCAAGGCAGCAACGTATCACAACCGATGCAGGCAAGCATTATTATATTGATCTTGTGTTTTACAATTACCTGCTGAAATGTTTTGTGCTTATTGATTTAAAAATTGGCACTCTAACTCCGCAGGATGCAGGGCAGATGGATATGTATGTACGGCTTTATGAAAAACTTAAAAAGCCTGAAGGAGATAACCCGACTCTCGGTATTATTCTTTGCTCTGAGCGGGATGAAACTGTGGTGGAATTTTCTGTGCTTGCTGAAAACAAGCAGCTCTTTGCATCAAAATATCAACTTTATATACCGACCAGAGAAGAGTTGAAATATTTCCTTGAAACCGAACGGGCAAATCTTGAACTGGAGCATTTGTCTGATAAGGATTTTGAAATATGAAGTTGAGAGTAAAGGGGTCAAATAAAGGGGGTCAAGTCTGCTCTTGACTCTTATTGATGAAATAAGGCAATAGGTGCATTCTTATGCCTCACATCTCCTAAGTATCTTTTAACAGGTCAACAAATACTGGTTGGCAGAAAATATCTTTTCTGACCGCCTGCCACGGTTCATCACATGAGGCCATGCATAAGGATATTCTATTCTTATTGGTCTAAGGCTCATGGTCAAAATAAAATCTTCCATATGACTTGCCTTTTAAGCCGTCTTTTTTGTTGCGTCAATGGGCACATATTTCAAAAAGGGCAACCACGGGGGGGGGAAGAGAGGGCAACCACAGGGGGTTGCCCCTACGGGGTTATGTGGAAGCCGGTGATGCCGCCGGGGTCGAACGTCAGGCTCACACCATCAAGGGTGCATCAGCTAATGTTTGCGGTGAAGCCCTGTGCAAAGTGGCTTTTTCAATGGAAAAGGCAGGAAAGGCGGGGGACATGGAGCGCATAAAGGCTCTTGTGGGAGATATGCTTTCGACCTTCGAGCAATTAAGGGAAAAGATGGAGAGTGCGGAATGAAGTTGAAGAGTGATGCCATGAGAGAATCTGGAGCAAATATGACACCAGAAACAACGCGACAATTTGTTCATACGTCAGGCCTGGTACTCAGTTAATGTCATTGACAAAAAGCTGTATTTGTGGTGTACTCACAAATTTTAATCTAATCAGGAGAAAGCTATCAAAGGTTTTGTAATTGCCGGCACAGGAAGTGGAAGCGGGAAGACAACAGCATCACTTGCCATCATGGCATATCTTGCATCCCGTGGCTATAAGGTCGCACCATTCAAGGTTGGACCTGATTTTATTGACCCTGGACATCATACTGCCCTTACAGGAAAAACAAGCAGAAATCTTGATTCGTGGATGCTCTCAAGGGAATATAACCAAAAGGTGTTTGCAACTGGAGCAGAAGGTGCTGACATTGCTGTTGTTGAAGGTGTAATGGGCCTTTTTGACGGGTATAGCGGAGTTTGTGAGGCAGGCTCAACAGCACAGATGGCAAAGTGGCTTAATCTTCCTGTCGTCCTGGTGGTTGATGCAAGATCCATGGCAAGAAGTGCTGCAGCAATTGTCCAGGGTTTTGAGAATTTTGACCCGGATCTGAATTTTGCCGGAGTTATTTTTAACAAGACCGGGAGTTCTGCCCATTATCAATATCTAAAAGAGGCTGTTCTTGCTGCCTGTAAAATGAAGCCCCTTGGATTTCTGCCAAGAAATGAAAAGATAGCCCTTCCTGAAAGGCATCTTGGTCTGATTACCGCAAATGAGCATATTCTCTCCTCTGATACTCTTGCAGAACTTGTCTCCATGATTGACAAGAATACATCTGTGATGGAGCTTGTGAAAAATTTATCTGATATTGATTTTAGCCCTGGAGTAAGAACAGATGCCTGTTCAAATCTGGATTCCGCATCTTTGACCCAGATTTCCGATTCCGGGCTTCAAGCCTCAGATGCCGGGTCTCAAGTTTCAGATGCCGGGTTTCATGCTCTGGATTCCAGACTGGCTTCTGCATCTTCGCCCCCAACCAGAATAGCCATTGCAAAGGACAAAGCTTTTTGCTTCTATTATCAGGAAAATATTGAATTTTTAGAAAAAAGCGGTGCAGAAATTGTCTTTTTTTCTCCTCTTAGTGATGCTCATCTTCCTGAAAATATCCATGGCATCTATCTGGGCGGAGGATATCCTGAGCTTTTTGCAAAACAGCTTTCTGCAAATTTTACACTTCTGAAAGAGATAAAGCAAAAAAGCGATGCTGGCATGCCTGTTTATGGGGAGTGCGGAGGGTTTATGTATCTCTGTTCTGATATTGCCGGTATGGATGGAGATAAAAAATTTTCCATGGCAGGCTGTTTCCCTTTTTCAATAACAATGTCAAAAAAACTGAGATCCCTGGGGTATCGTGAGATAACTCTGGCAAAGGATACTCTGGTTGGCAGAAAAGGTGATATATTAAGAGGCCATGAATTTCATTATTCATCACTTAAAGATTCAGGCCTTTGGGAGAAAAACATTGAAGAAGTTTACAAAGTAACCAGAAGAGACGGGCACAAGATACCTGTAAAGGGATATCAGACAGGGAATACTCTTGGAAGTTATCTTCATATTCATTTTGGAAGTATGGATCAGGCTGGGAAAAATTTTGTGAATTTATCTTTTCAATTTAAAAAAAATGTGAATTATGAATTGTGAATTATGAATTATGAATTTTCAATTTTCAATTTTCAATTTTCAATTTTCAATTATTAATTATTATTGTTTGTAACTCCCTAATCGAGTATTAATGAATTAAGGATTAATCATAAAATATGACATCACGGTCTTTAAAAAAAGGTTTTACCACGGGAGCTGCTGCTGCTGCTGCTGCCAAAGCAGCTCTTCTTTGTCTTATTACAGGTGAAAAGCAGGAAAAGGTAGAGATAAAATTTCTTTCAGATAACCCAAAGGTTCCACGTGAAAAAATATTTATTGATATTTGTAAAACAGAGATACTTGCTGAAAATCGGGTGGAATGCGTGGTTATTAAAGATGCAGGGGATGACCCTGATGTTACCCATAAAGCTGAAATCGGAGCCAGGGTTGCAATAAAAGAGATAAAAACTGTAGTAACAGAACCACAATCTGCAATAAAAGATATAAAAGATATAAAAAATGTAATAATAGAGCCACAACCACAAGCTGCAATAATAGATATAAAAGATGAACAAGATGAATTTAAAGTAAGGATAACTGCAGGAAAAGGTGTGGGTATGGTGACAAAGCCTGGCCTGGAAGTTCCTAGGGGAAAGCCTGCCATCAATTCCGGGCCTGTACAGATGATCAGGGAATCTTTGTTAAAAGTTTTTTTTGATTTTAATATTAAAGAGACAAAAAATCTTGATATTGAGATTTTTGTACCAAAAGGTGAAGAGCTTGCAAAAAAAACCCTGAATGCCCGCTTAGGCATTATTGGAGGAATTTCAATTCTTGGAACCACAGGAATTGTAAAACCCATGTCCCATGATGCCTATATTGCTACCATAAAATCCGGTATTTCAGTTGCCGAGGCAATGGATGTAAAAAATCTGGTTTTTACAACGGGCAGGAGAAGCGAAAGATTTGCCATGGATCTTTTTCCTGATTTCAAAGAAGAAGCTTTTATTCAGACAGGGGATTTTTTCAAGGCTTCACTTGATGAAGCTGTGGCAGCAAAACAGATAGACTCTGTTATCATTACAGTTTTTTTTGGCAAGGCTGTGAAAATGGCCATGGGTTTTCCCCATACCCATGCTGCAAAATCAGAGCTTACAATGAAGACCCTTGCAAAATGGGCACTGACAATTACATCTGATAAACATCTCGCAAAAATAATATCTGAATCCAACACAGCCCGCCATGCTTTTGATTTTATTCATCCCCATTATCCTCTGCTTGTTTCCCATGTAGGAGAAAAAATTAAAGAATCTGCTGTGAGGTTTTCCAGAAAACAATTAAATATCAGATCAGTTATATTTGATTTTAACGGTAAACCTGTTTTTGATTCTTTTCATAAAAAAAGTTTTAACCTTAAAACATTAACGCAGGGCTGACCCCGACCTCATTTTTTAAATCCTGTCAGGCCTGCCTATTACCAGAAGCATTATTGTGTTCTGAATTTAAGATACAACAATCATTGACATAAAAACCATAATTTGCAATACATAATCTCAAACTGTGCGGATATATTTAACATTACCATCTCAATTTTCTGGATTGTGCATGTCAAGGACTGGACGTTGTGCGGGGTCATTCTCATCGGCCACAACAAAACTGGCCGGAGCATGATTATATGCTGCCGGCTGTAATACCCTAAAGGGCAGAAACCGAAAAATGAAACAGCCATGATTACAGTAAATCATACTAAGTTTCATACGTAACCAAGAATTAACAAAGGTGACAAATTATGGAAAATGATCTTTTTCTTGAAGATGTTCAGGAAGAATTAAAACAGATAGTACAGCCTTTTCAGCGAGAGCTTAATAAAAAACAAAAAAAAGCTGATTTTATAAAACAGTGCATCAGAGGTGCAGAAAAAGAAGATTTTCTCAGGCTGGATGAATTGCTTAAAAGTAAAATTGCCAACGAAATTGAAGCAGATGAAGAGTTTGAAGAGTGTTCTGCTGTTTTTGCAGGTTTAAGGGGCTATGCAGATGAAGAAGTGGAGCAATACAGAATTCAGCTTATTGAAGATTTAATCCGGCTTTGCGAGGAAGCTGAACTTGAAATCGAGGTGGATTTCCCTGATTTCACTGTTCTTAAAGGTATTAATGGTAAAATTGATTTCAGCAGCCGCTGCACCAAAATTAACCAGACAGTCCTGAAATCCATTGATCCCAGACGTATCACAACCACAGTCCAGAAACTCAAACGTCAGCTTTACGATCATCCCTATGATGCACAAACATTTATTGATTCCCTTTACCAGATTTATACCGATATTCTTGCCAAAGGAAAACTGGCACCTGGTGATTCAGTTTTCATGCAGCAGCTTTACCTTGAATATGTAATCTCATTACAGAGCAAGCCCTTTTTCCAGAACATGGATAAAGCTAAATTCAGAGGTTACAGTCTGGACCAATTTTCCGTTGATATGTGGCGCTATTACCAGTCAGACATTGAAAAAACATCTGACGGATATGAATTCCAGTTGAGTGGTGGTCGGAGTAAAGCCCTGTGGATCATGGATAACCAGGGTGAACTTAGACAATTTTCAACGATTTCTTTTACCAGGCAGGAGAATTAAACACAATGATATCAAGTGCTGATATTGATCAGCTAAAGCCATTTCAAGCACGCTCTATTATTGAGGAACTCCGCAAGGGAAGCGTGCCTGTTGAGTATGTTCCTCTGTTTACAGTGGGACGGCAGCACTGGCTCACCTTTATTGAAGATGATCTAACAAATTATATTGCAGAGGGTGGGTCCAAGGTGCGTTTTATAAGCGGTGATTATGGAGACGGCAAGACCCATTTTATGTCCATTGTCAGGCATCTTGCCATGGAAAAAGAATTTGCAGTCTCTTTTGTGGTTCTTACAAGGGAAGTTCCCATTCACAAGTTTGAAACAGTTTACCAGACCATTGTAAAGCAGCTTCGGGGCAAATTTGAAGGTATCGGCATCAGGAATATGCTGGAAGCGTGGCTTACAGAACTTGGCGAAACCACTGCACTGAAAGGCAAAAAGGCTGAAGCTAAAAAAGCAATGGACGAATTTACAGCAAAACTCCAGAGTATAAAGGGTATGGACATCAATTTTGCCAATGCTTTAACCGCACTTGTAAACAACCGTTTTGCTCCCATGGCAAAGGATGAAGAGGAACAACGTGCTGCTGCATATGAGATCCTGCTTCACTGGTTTGAGGGCGGTAAGGTTACCAAAAAAGAACTTAAGCCCTTTCAGATATATGAATTTCTCAACAAAACCAACAGCAAGCAGTTTTTAAATTCCCTTATTCTGTTTTTACGCAGTACCGGCCATAAAGGTCTTATTCTTCTCATGGACGAACTGGAAACTGTGGTTGCCCAGGGGACTTCCATACGCAATGCAGCCTATGAAAATGTACGTCTTCTCATAGACAACAGCGAATCATCACAATATCTTCACATCTTTTTTTCCATTATTCCCGAGGTTCTGATTTCTGAAAAAGGATTTAAGTCCTATGATGCTTTGTGGAGCCGAATCCGATCCATTGGTGAATCCAAAAAACTTAATTATCGGGGTGTTCTTGTGGATATCCATAAAACTCCTTTAAAAGACAAAGAGCTGGTTGACCTTGGCCGATATTTGCGGACAATCCACGGGATTTCCTATCGCTGGGAATCTCAAGAGATAGTCAGTGATGAGATCATGGAACAGATATGCACCAGTCAAAAGCGCATGGGTGTGTTAAGTGAGGTGCGCCTTTTCATTAAACAGTTGATCCGCATCCTTGATATGGCAGAGCAGGGAGAATCCCCTGAAGATATAAATATGAATGAACAGATTGTGGAAACCAGACGTGAAATGGATGCTGAAAAAGTGGAACATGTCCAGCCTTCCTGGGACAGCTAATTGTGAATTATGAATTATGAATTGTGAATTATGA